>NZ_JBNDHT010000035.1:0-54845 GCF_056755115.1 Rhizobium sp. SVR5-2C
CCCCCCCCCAGATTACTACGCGTCTCGTGGGCTCGGAGATGTGTATAAGAGACAGCGGCGAACCTCCGAGCCAGCAGTCGTTTTCGATCGATCAATTCGGCGGCATGGCGCCCCCGGAGGAAACCGAAAACATGACGGAGCCCATGCAGCTGGCGAAGAAGCGCTTCAACGAGCGCGTCATACGCCCGACCCCGGCAGTGCTCCGCCAAATCCTTGGCGAGCCGCGAAGTGTCTATTCCACAAGCTGCCAGCCGGTCACCAACCCGAAATTGCTGAGAACCCTGGAAAGCCGAGACATAGGGCATTTCCGCCTGACGATGATCAGGCCCGCGCTCGATTCTCTGGGGCAGGTCATGGAGCGCCTCCGAAAGGAGGAGCCGGACATCTATGCCGCGATCGGTACGGCTGGTGCGCTTTGCGCGCGTTATGTGCGGGGCTCCACGAAGTCTGTTTCCTCGCACGCCTGGGGTGCGGCCGTCGACCTGACGCTCAAGAAGAACCTCGACAGGATGGGAGATGACAGCACGCAGTTCGGACTTGTGGTGCTCGCAGAGTTTTTCAACGACGCCGGCTGGTATTGGGGTGCCGGCTATAGCCGCGAAGATTCGATGCACTTTGAAGTGGGCGAGGCGCTGCTTCGCAAATGGGCGGCGGAGGGCAAGCTGTGAGAGACTATGTCCAGTCGCCGGATCAGGATGGAGCGGGAGCGGACGTGCTTCCCGCATTGGCCGAGCCATTACTGAGCCTCGCCAAGCGGGCCGAAAGCGAGAAGCGGCCCGATCCGCAGGAGTTGGCCGCGACCGCCCGCTTGCTCGTAGCCGAGTTCGAGAAAGAAGCGCGCCGCAGGAACGTTCCGCCGGACTGGCTCCTGGATGCGCGCGACGCGCTCGTCGCACTGCTCGATGTCCGCGCGCGCAGCAATCCGGCGCTGCCGATCAAGCGATGGGAGCGCGCGCTGGCGGCCGCCCTTCCGATCAGCCACATGATTGGCGCCAATGGCCTCGCCGAACGGGCCGCTCAGGCTGCGAAAGGCGGCTTGGCGCGGCGTGATCTTGCCCGCTTCCTCGGGCACTGCAATGAAGCCATCCAAGCTGCACAGTCGAAGGAGGAGCAGCACAGAACACGGGCAGATCGCGGCCTTGTCTTTCTTGCGATCGCTCTGTTCTTCGCGATGCTCGTCGGCTGGGCCGCGTGGGCCGAGTGGCGGTTTCGCGAGCGGCTGCTGGCGCAATTGCCCGATGTCGAAAGCGTTGTAGAAGCCGGCAAGGCCGCCACGCCAGCTGCACGGGCGGCTCAGCTCGATGCCTTCCTAGCGGCGGTCCGGCTCGTCGAGCAGGAAGCCGGCCGCTCGCCGCTTGGGTTGATCCACCACATCGAGATTGTCGATCCCGCCGCAGCTGCGCGCCGTCGTTATGGCAAGGCGGCCGAAGCCCTGGTTGCCGAGCCGCTCGCCGACGCGCTTTCTGTTGCGCTTGCGACGGAAGGGGAGGCCGATGCGCTCTATGATTCCCTGCGTGCCTGGTCGATACTGAAGGGCACATCGGAGTGGCAGCCTCGGTTTCTGGCAGGCTGGGTCGCCGACCGAGCCGAAACCTTCCCCGAACTTGCTTTGCTGGCCGAGCATGTGGCCGCCATGCCCGGGCCCCAGCCGAGACTTCCATCTCCGGATCCCGAAACGATCGCCCAGGCGCGGCAGTTCGCTGCCGAAGGTTTGGCGAGTGAGCGCGCCTTGCTCGAGCTGACCCGTGCCGAAAAAACGGCAGCTCTCCCTCCCTGGTCTCTTGATCAGGCCGCGCCTGGTCTCGGCACAATTTTGATCCATCGGTCAGGCGTGCCGATCGAGCGTGGTGTCGCCGGTCTCTATACGGAGGCTGGATGGAATTATGCGCGGTCTGATGGTGCCGAGGAGGCGATCCGCCGGGCAAAGTCCGAGGCCCAAACGCTCCTGTCGTCGAGCGCCACGACGACCACCGAAGCGGTTATGGACCTGCTTCAAAAGCGTACACTTGATACATGGACGGATTATCTGGGTGAACTTCGCGTCAGGCCGTTCACAGATCAACCCACCGCTGTCGTGATCAGCGGGGCGCTAAGCGCACGCAGTTCGCCGCTCTCGGCGCTCATCCGCGAGGCCTGGCGCCAGTCCGGCGGGAACGATCGCAGCCGCAGCCACGCCAACCAGCTTCGGACCGCCGCGGCATTGGGGCCGGCAATCCAGTTCGTGGAACAGGGCCGGATGTCGGAGATCTCGCAACTCTTCGTATCGCTGAACGTGGCTCTCTCCGTCCTCGATGCGGATGCGGAGATCGGCAAGAAATCCCTCATGGATGCACAGGAGCGCGCAAATTCGATCGTTGCCTTGCAGCAAGCTCCGCTTCTGGTCGTGCAGATTGTCGAGGATGTACTCTCGCAAACGGCTGCCCCAAAAGCGCCAGAAGTTGCTGCGGATCAGGTTCCAAAAGAGGCGCCGCAGACACAGTTACCTTCACAGGCACCCGCACAGTCACAGCCACAGTCACCTTGGGGTTCCGAGGTTGCTACCGCCTGCCAGGCCGCTGTCAGCGGCCGCTATCCGTTCTTTGACGGGCCTGATGCAGACATGACCGAAGTCGCGCGGATCTTCGCGCCCGACGGCACTATAGGACGGTATTTTCGGGTGCAGCTGGCACATTTGATGGACACGTCGACGACACCGTGGCGCTGGAAGCCGGAAGCGCGGCTTTCCGGCTATGCACCCGAAAGCGCGGCCTTTCTTCAAAGGGCGATTGCCGTTGGTCAGGCGCTTTTTCAACAGGGTGCGTCGCCCAACGTGCCGATTGTGCTGGAGGCGCTTGCCCAGCGAGGAGCCGCGACCGTCTCGATCGGCGGCGCTCATGCGCCGGTCGTCACTTCCGGGGCGTCGGTCACGTTGAACTGGCCAGGAGCCGCACCCGCGCGCGGCTTCGAGATATCCTTCGACAACGGCGCTGCTGTCGAGAAGAAGAGCGCACCCGGTCCATGGGGCCTCCTACGGTTCCTGGACGGATCACGCTTGCGCCCCCGTGAGGCCGGTCGCCGGTTCCTGATCGATGTCCGTGCCAAGGGCGCGCGCGCCTATCTTCAGATGTCCTTCGCGGGGCCCGCCAACCCGGTTTCGATACGCTCTTTAATGCGCGGCTTGACCTGCCCGCTCACGCTCTGAGTGGATTTGGATCCAATCTCAGCATCGCGCATTGGGTAATGACCGCGCGGCACCAGGATGAGGGCGCGTCATCGCTGGTGGCCAGAAAAGACCGCCGCGCGGCCACCCCTTTAACGAACTGACTCTGTCCCGCGTTCCTGTGCGCTAGCGTACAGACGAGAGGGCACCTGCTTGCTTGGGCCGCCGCTGGCTTAACCTCCATCATCCGATCTCGTAAGGCGGATATACCTACGGATGATTGAAGGCGCTGGAGAACGTCCTATCGTACTCCCTATGGCATCAGAGATGGTGCACAGGGGAGCATGGAATGCGGCCGCAAGAAATACTTATCGGAATTGTCGATGACGATGCAGAAATTCCCGCTGCCTTAAGCAGTCTTGTCCGCTCTCTGGGATATCGCGTGGAATGCTTCACGTCGGCAGAACAGTTCCTGGGATGCGCGGATCTGAGCGGTTTTTCCTGCGTCATCAGCGACATTCACATGCCGACGATGAACGGACTGGAACTGGCGCGCCGGCTACATGAGCTTGCAAAGGGCCTCCCGGTCATCCTGATGACCGGACGCAGCGAGCCCGGCCTTGAAGAGCGGGCTTATGAGAGCGGCGCCGCGTCGTTCGTTACCAAGCCATTCACCTTCGAGGACCTCACCCAAAATCTTTGCAAGGCGCTCGAGGCAACGGCCTCAAGTCTACGACGGAACGGCCATTTCCTTTAGTAGCTCTGCCATTTAATCCATCGAAATGTTGCGCAACCCCGCTCATCAATGCTGCCCTTGAATAACGAGGGGCGGCGCATCACCTGATACTTTGATTTCAATCTGTCGCACTGACAGCCCCTCGCTATTTTGCAGCCGCTGCCGGTCCTCAAAGGGACGCCTTCTGCGTCCGAGGAGATTTTCATGGGCTTCATTGATCGTGACATCCAGCCGTCGTCCGATGCCGAACTGCTGGATGCCTATTCTTCGTCGGTCTCGGCCGCAGTCGACCTGGTCGGCCCGGCGGTCAGCCGCATCGAACTCATCGGGGGACGTTCTGGCCACGGATCTGGTTTCGCGATCTCGCCCGACGGCCTAATTGTCACCAACAATCACGTCGTGGACGATGCCAAGACTGTTCGGATCAGGACTCCGGCCGGAGGGGCCGTGGAGGGCAGGGTGCTGGGGCGCGATCCCGACACAGACCTTGCTTTGATCCGCGCCAACGACTGGTCGGGAGAATGGGCCAAGCTAGGGGATTCGAAGAGTCTGAAGCGCGGTCACATCGCCATTGCCATCGGCAATCCATTGGGTTTCGAGTGGACAGTCACGGCGGGCATCGTTTCCGCGCTCGGCCGCTCGATGCGCGCTGCCAGCGGCCGGCTGATGGAAGACATCATCCAGACAGATGCGGCTCTCAATCCCGGCAACTCCGGAGGGCCTCTGGTGTCGTCGGCCGGTGAAGTCATCGGCGTGAACACCGCTGTCATCCAGGGCGCCCAGAGCATTGCGTTCTCCGTCGCATCGAATACCGCAAGGCATGTGGTGTCGGAACTGCTGCGGTTCGGCCGTGTTCGAAGAGCCTATATCGGCATCGCAGCCGACACCGTGGACCTGCAGCGCCGGATCGCGCTTGAAGCAGGCGTCACACAACAGACCGCCGTCAGGCTCCGCCGCGTCGAGCCGGAAAGTCCGGCCGAAAGGGCAGGGCTGCAGGAAGGCGACTATGTCCTGGCGATCGACGGCCATCCTGTTTCCGGCATAGACGACGTCGTCAGGCTCATGGACGGAGAGAGGATCGACGAGGATAGCGAATTCCTGATTTTCTCAGTGCTTGGCCGCATCGAAACGCGCATCGTCCGTCCTCAGGCCTGGAAAGAGTAGCGACACCGGAGGTTTAGAAACTTACGGCATCCGGCTGATTTGGCGAGATGGCCATGATACGGTCACTTTCGCAAGCGACCGTTCACCTATGGATAAGCTGGGGAGGCCTCCATGAATGATCGTCTCAACCGCTATGTGGAGATCACCAGTCGCATAAAGTGCGGCAGGAGGTTCTGCGAGTTCCTGGAATCTGGCGGAACGGTCTGGGATCAGCCGGCCGGATCGTCATGGCGGAACGTTACCGCCGAGGCGATCGAGAGGGAACGCCTCACCGTCGAGCGGCTTGAACGCGTTCGGTCCCGGCTCTATCCCGATCTGATCGTCAAAGAAGTAACGATTTACAACCATTGACCCATGTGGGCGGTGTAGGCCGCCGGGGCTCAAGTCCTGCGACGCCCCTCCAGTTACAACGAACGGACTTCGCGGCCCGATGAGTTCCGAGTCTGCGGGGGATGTTTGTAAGCTCCCGTACCGTCGCTGATTTCATGCATCTTTTAGGTTCCACGCGCGTTCTTCTGTCACCGCGATCACAGGAGATAGCATCATGACCAAGCGCGAACGTCTCGAACCGGGAAGCGATATGGGCTGCGTTCTGCGCGCCCGCCGCGCTGACAAGCACTAGGGAGGCATGTAACCCATGAGAAACCCCACAGCTTTCAAGACGGAGGCCGAACTGCAGGCCTATCTCGCCCAGCGCGAAGCCGAAGCTCCTGCTGAGGACGCCATTCCGATCCCGCTGAATGACATCGATCGGCCGGATGAAAGTAGCCTGCAGAACCTGCAGGATGAACTCGCCGGTCTTCGCGTGCAGCTGGCGACCATCAAGCGGCGGGCCCGCAATACCCTGAGGGCGAGTGCCACGCGGTTCGACACCAGTGCGCACGAGCAGCTCGGATCATATCCTTGGGCGAAGCTCGCGGCAGCGATGGCAGGAACATTCCTGATCGGGCGCCTCCTGAGCAGGCTGCCGGTCGGAGCAATTGCCACAGCGGCAATGCCGTTGATCGCCGGTGAACTCAATGCACGGGGGCGCCGCCATGGCAGAAGATAACGGCATCGGCAAGCCAATCCCGAAGGGCGTCGTCGACGTGGAGCACGATTTCGTTGGCGTGCAGGCGAACGATCCCAACCATCAGAGGCAGGTCGCGAAGCTGAAGAAGCAGGTGGCAACCATGCGGCGCCGGATCGAGGGCAATGCGCCGGCTCGATCCCGGGGCGCGTTATCGGAGTCCTTCTTCTTCGCCTTCGCTGCGACGCTGGGAGTCGTCGCAGCGACCGCGTTCCTGCGTCCGCGAAAGACGGCGGCCATGCCCGTGGAAACACTGCTTTCGCGTTACCGCCACCGGATCGAAGGCCTCAGGCGATACTCATAAAGCAACCGCTGGTGCCGCTGCCAATCGGTTCGGAGCGCCAATCGATGAGGCGCGCCTAGCACTCTGACGGCGCGGTCCCCGGCACAGACAAGTTCGAGGCCGCAAGCCTGGTCAGCTTCCTTACGCTGGTAAAATCGGCTCGCGTGATTCCGTTCTGCGCTCTTTGCGCAACGACTCGGAGTGCTTGTTTAGTTAATCCGCGATCCGGCACAAGGCGGATCCCTGTTAACCCTTGCATGGGAAACGGCGGATTCGCGGAAAACCCTTGTGTGGCAGGCCTTTCAACGGAATTTTCAGATGATAATTTTGGTCCGTGAGGGCCGTCTTTTCCGTCTCTGTTTACCATTTATTAACCATGGCACTGGTACGTAAGGACAACCATTCCTTAACATAGATGACCAAAGTGCTAACAGACGCTCGCTCTATCCGTATCAAGGGCCGCTCCTTCCTGGCGGTCATGCTTTCGCCCGATCTGCCCTTCGATGATTGGTTGGTCAGGCTAGATGATCTCGCCGCCCGTTCGGCGGGGTTTTTCCTGGGGCGGCCGGTCGTGCTCGACGTGACGGACCTGCCGATCGACCGGGCGCAGCTGAAGGAGCTCATTGCGGAGCTTGCAGGGCGGAACGTCAGCATCATGGGTATCGAGGGTGCGCGTCCGTCGATGCTTGGACCGGGCATGCCTCCGTCGCTGAAAGGCGGGCGGCCTGTTTCCGACATCGAGGTTCCCGCACAAGAGCCAGCACAGGAGCCAGTGGCCGAGACGCGAAGCAATAGGAACGCGACGGAGAGCCGTTCGCCGATGCAGTCCATCGTGCTCAGGGAACCCGTGCGTTCCGGTCAGTCGGTCATCTTCCCGGAAGGGGACGTCACTGTCATCGGATCGGTTGCTTCGGGCGCAGAAATCATCGCCGGCGGATCGGTCCATGTCTATGGAACGCTGCGCGGGCGAGCCATGGCGGGGTCGGTCGGAAATGCCTCCGCGCGGATATTCTGCCGGAAGCTTGAGGCTGAACTGGTTGCAATCGACGGCATCTACAAAACGGCGGAAGACATGGCCCCGAACCTTCGCGGACAATCTGTCCAGCTCTGGCTCGACGGCGATTCGATCATGGCGGAAAAACTTATCTGAGCCGAGAGGCCAGGACACAGGAGAGCAAGATGGGGAAAGTCATCGTAGTCACTTCAGGCAAGGGCGGAGTTGGCAAGACAACCTCCACCGCCGCCTTGGGCGCCGCTTTGGCGCAGAGAAACGAGAAGGTGGTCGTCGTCGATTTTGACGTCGGCCTGCGGAATCTGGACCTGGTCATGGGTGCGGAGCGAAGGGTCGTCTACGATTTGATCAACGTCATACAGGGCGACGCCAAGCTCTCCCAGGCGCTGATCCGCGACAAGCGGCTCGAGACACTGTTCCTGCTGCCGGCATCGCAAACCAGGGACAAGGATAACCTGACGCCCGAGGGTGTCGAGCGCGTCATGAACGACTTGAAGCGCCATTTCGACTGGATCATTTGCGACAGCCCGGCTGGGATCGAACGCGGCGCTACGCTCGCCATGCGCCATGCGGACACGGCGGTGGTCGTAACCAACCCCGAAGTCTCGTCGGTTCGCGATTCCGACCGCATCATCGGTTTGCTGGACTCCAAGACGCTGAAGGCCGAGCGCGGCGAGCGGATGGACAAGCACCTGCTGCTGACCCGCTACGACCCCAGCCGGGCCGAACGCGGCGATATGCTCAAGGTCGACGACGTCCTGGAAATCCTGTCCATCCCGCTGCTCGGCATCATTCCGGAAAGCACGGATGTTCTGCGTGCCTCCAATATCGGCGCGCCCGTCACTCTGGCCGACAGCCGCTGCGCGCCGGCGATGGCTTATTTCGACGCAGCTCGCCGGCTGGCCGGTGAGGATTTGCCCGTCACAATTCCCGGCGAAAAACGGGGTCTGTTCGGCAAGATTTTTGGACGGAGGGCTGCCGCATGAGCCTCTTCAGCTTCCTTGGGAAAAAGAGAACTGCACCGGCAGCGCGTGAACGCTTGCAGGTGCTCCTGGCGCACGAACGCTGCTCGACAAGTTCAGATCTCGTAGCGCTGCTGCGCGAGGAAATCCTTGCGGTGATCGCCAAGCACGTGAAGGTCGAGAGTGACAGGGTGCGTGTAAAGATGGACCGCGATGAGCATATGTCGATCCTGGAGATCGATGTCGAGATACCCTTGAACGCGACCGGCCTCGCGGCTTGATATAAGCTCGATGACGTTTGAGGGGCGGGGAGATCAATCCCCGCCTCTTTTCGTTTGGGAGTGTGCAGGAGGAAGGCGTTCAGGTGTCCCCCCTATTTGACCTCTGGCCAGACCTCCTCGTGACCGTGCGGTTTGTGGAAGTGATCGTGACTTGCCGATAGCTGGCATTTGCGCCTCGCAGCGCGCGGCGGAGACCGTGAACCTGGTCCAGCAGATGGAGGACCACCGCAATGCCTTCGTCATTCACGCCCATCGGGCCGTTGAGGTCGAGAATGAGCCGCGCTCGCGCGAGATCAATTTTGGAGAGCCGCCAGCCCCCTGAGGTCTCACGCGGCGAAATCCAGCCTGCCTCGACCCAGGCGGTCAGTGTTGCGTGTGTAATTTCGGCCGAGACACAAAACTCCTTGGCAGTCAGCATCACATCCCCATCTTTCGCCGCGGGTCGTAAGCTTGTCCCGGCCATCGCGACAGGAACTCTTCGAGTTCGGAATCGATGGACTCGGGAAGCACCACCTTCAAGGTGATGTACTGGTCGCCGCGCTTGCCGCTCCGTTCGGCGACGCCCTTGCCTTTCAGGCGCAGGACCTTGCCGGTGTTCGATCCCTTTGGGATCGTAACGGAAACCGGACCGGTCGGGGTCGGAACGGGCACCTTGCCGCCAAGAACGGCCTCGTTCAATGAGATCGGAAGTTCAAGGCGGATGTCGTTGCCGTCACGCTCAAAGAACGGATGCGAACGCACGGTAAGTTCGATCAATGCGTCGCCGGGTTCCCCGCCCTGTGGACCGGGTTCCCCTTTTCCCTTCAGGCGAAGCGTTTGACCGTCCCTTGCGCCGGGCGGTATGGCAACGTCGAGGGAGGACCCGTCCGGGAGCACGATGCGGCGTGTTGCGCCGTTGACGGCGTCAAGGAAGTCGACCTCCAGCCGATAATGCATGTCGGCGCCGCGCCTGCGGAAGCCGCGACGGCCGCCTTGTGAGAAAAAGGACGAGAGAATGTCGTCGGAGTCACCGAAATCGGCAAATCCCGAGGGATCTTCATAGCGTTCGGAGCCTGCGCCTGCCTGCGCAAAATCACGGTAATATTGGCGCGGCGGCCGTTCGGCTCCCGATGCGTCGATCTCGCCGCTATCGTAGCGCGCCCGCTTCGTTTCGTCGCCGACGATATCGTAGGCCCCGGAAAGTTCCTGGAACTTTCGCAGGGCCTCCTTGTCACCCGGGTTCAGATCAGGATGCAGCTTCTTGGCGAGCCGTCGATAGGCTGTCTGAATATCCTTCTGCGATGCATTGCGTGGCACGCCAAGCAGCTCGTAGGGATCGGTACTTGCCATCGCAACAGCTCTCCGCATCCCAAGCCGACAGGCACCGGGTGCCGCAAGGATAATCCGTCGTCGCGCTGCACGAATGACAGTCGTCAACGACCGCGGCTGAACAGCGCAACGTGCGTCAAGCTACACACATTTTGAGAAGGAGAGAAGCCGTGCTCGATGGGACGATGCTGAAAGATATACCGCCGGCGGCAGCCAGTTGCCGTGGCGCCCGTCAGAGCTATCTTCACAAGAGGGAACGGGAAGCATCACGCGAGGGAGCACAGAATCCCTCGCCAAATGCGGGAGGCAGCCATGATCAGGGTAATTATGGTGCGGCTCGACGGGACGCCGGGCGATAAATTCCGGTTGGGCGCCTGCGAAAGCCTGGCTAAATTGTTTGATGCACATGTCGTCGGCCTTTTTCTGAACATCCTGCCTGAGCCGACATTGGAAGACACCGGAGCGACCGTCGAATTCTGGACGCGCTCTCTGGATCAGGCCCGAGAGCGGGGAAAGATGATGCAAGCCGAGTTCACCAACCGACTGCGGGACATGGCGCGCTCATTCGAATGCCGCCGTTTCGACGTTTACGCCCATGAACAGGCGCGGATTACGGCCCGAGAATGCCGGACCGCCGACGTGTTTGTCGGTCTCCGGTTGACTGACGAAACGCTGGAGCGACGTGACGTTGTCGAGGAAGTGCTCTTCCAATCGGGAAGGCACCTGTTCCTCGTTGCCGACCGGAAACCTTTCGAACATGGTTTCGAGCACGCAGTCATTGCCTGGAACCGAAGCCGGGAAGCCGCTCGGGCGGTCACGGAGGCGTTGCCGTATCTCCTCGTATCCCGTCAGGTCACCGTTGTCATGATCCAGCAAAGGGGCACGCCGGAATTTCCGCCGGAGCAGGAAGAGGAACTCGTGGGATACCTCGATCAACACGGTATCCGAGCCTCCATAAACATCATGAACGAAGGCCGGTTCGATACGACGTCGACACTGCTTCAAGTCGTGCGCGAGCAGAATGCCGATTTGGTGGTGCTGGGCGGCTACGGGCATTCGCGCCTGCGCGAATGGTTGCTCGGCGGGGTGACTTACAAATTCCTGAGGCAGTCGCCGGTGCCGCTGGTTATCGCGCACTGATGGGTGCGCTGGCTCTGTAGTCTGGTACGGAATTGCGTAACTGACATCAGCCCGTGCGCACGGCGGCAGCTTCGCGTCAGCAAAGGTCCAGCTTTCTGTTCGTCCCGGCGCAACAGCCGAGGCTATCCACTAGACAGATCGCCCGTTCGTCGCCCTACGCGACTCATCACCCCCAGATCTCCGTCAGCCGGGCGTCGGGCGGATGTCATCCGCCTGCATGACAGAATACGGCTCGGATGCGTGCGAGGATGCCTCCCCGATGAACCCCCAGCCAGGAGGCAACAAATGGACCCCCTAAGTCTGGTCGCCGCACACATGCTCAACCGTCGGCCTCCCGCGAAGATGAGCGCCTTAGACGAGGATCGATATTACAGCGATGATCTCATCATCACCCTATGGCGTCGGCGGCTTCGGCTGCTCGGTCTGATGGCCCCGACCGCTGGCGTGATCCTGCTGGTGATCGGTATCGTCCAGGTGTGAGATACCGCTATGCCGTCCAACAGATCGACCGTGCTATGCTGCCGGTCCATGGCGATAGGGAACCGCAGGATGGAGGATAGCGAGGCTGATCGGGCGGCAGTCCTGGCGGTGATCCGCGCCGAGACCGAGGCCTGGCTGCAGCGGGACTTCGAGAAGCTCGCGAGCCATTGGGTGCAGTCGCCACAGACACGGCGGATGGAGTCGTGGACCTCGCTTGGCGTGCGAGTGGACGAAGGCTGGGACGCGATCGCCGCCCGGATCAGGAAGATCGTGGAGCGGTTTCCGGAGAAGCAAGCCTTCGCGGAACGCGTCCGCTGGGAAAGGGTCAACGTCGTCGTCGACGGGAACGTCGCCTGGGTGACCTTCGACCAGATCGGCAGCGACACCGGCGAGGACCGCAAGCGCCAGCTGCGTATTCTTCACCGGGTCGACGGGGCCTGGAAGATCGGCTGCATGGTGATGATGGAGAGCAGCGTCGAGGAGGCGAACTGCCCGCTGATCGAGGTCGACGCGGAGGCGCGGATCCTCTGGACGAACCGACTGGCGCACGAGCGGATGCGGAGCCATCCGGGTCTCGCCGCCGCTGCCGGCCGGCTGCGCGCCCGGCAACGCCAACGTGACGCCGCGCTACGCGAAACGGTGCGCCTGGCGTTCGGCGAGCTGCAGAGCCAGCGCCCGCTGAACGTCGTGCCGAAGCAGGCCTGGGCGGTGGCGCTGGGTGAGGACGAGGCGGGAGCGCCGCTCTACTGCTGGGTCCTGCTCGAGGACGGCAAGGTGCTGATTTCTTTTGACGACGCAGAGATGGTCGAACGCCGGATCGCGAGTGCGCGGGACGTTTTCGGTCTCTCGCCGGCGCAGACCCGGCTTGTCCGCTTGATCGTCGATGGGCGCGACCTCGCAGCCGCCTCCGGTCTGCTCGGGGTCAGCGTCAACACGCTGCGCACCCAGTTGCAGCGCATCTTCGACAAGACCGGCGCACGCAGCCAGGTCGCCCTGATCCGCACCCTGCTGAGTGCTGAGGCCCCGACCAAATAACGTCACGTGGCTCAGTTGTTGCCGCCTGCCTGCGCGACAAGGATCGGATTTGCGATCTTTCCTCCCAGTGATACTGAATGGGCCGAGGGCCTGCCGAAATTCGAATTGCAAAAGGATTGCTTCATGAGAGATTTTTTTACGCCGGGCCGCGATCCCGCGCTCGCCGGCGAAGCCATGATTGCCACCTCCCATCCGCTCTCGACGGCGGCGGGACTCGAGATTTTTGCCGCAGGCGGTAACGCCGTCGATGCGGTGATCGCCGCCGTCGCCGTGCAGTGCGTCGTCGATCCGCTGATGACCGGCATCGGCGGCGACTGCTTTGCGCTCTACGCTCCTGCGGGCGGTGAGGTGATCGCGCTCAACGGTTCGGGCCGGGCACCGGCGGCGGCAACGGTCGAGCGGCTGAGGTCGGAAGGCCTTTCTGAAATCCCCCGCACCAGCGCCCATGCGATTACGGTTCCGGGCGCCGTCGCGGCCTGGGAAAAGCTGCACCGCGATCATGGCCGGTTGCCCTTCGAACGGCTGCTGTCGCGCGCCATCGGCTATGCGGAGAACGGCTATCCGGTCACAGCGCGCGTCGCCTACGACTGGGCGCGCGAAGCCGAGGCCGTCGCGGGTGATCCGGGTGCGGCTGCCGTCTTCCTGCCCGGCGGCAAAGCCGTGGGCGAGGGAGAGCGCCACGCCCAGCCGGCGCTCGCGCAGCGCCTGAAGGCGATCGCAAAGCAGGGAGCGAGAGCCTTCTATACCGGCGAGACGGCGGCCGCCTCGGTCGCCTTCCTGAAAAGCCTCGGCGGCCTGCATGAGATGGAGGATTTCGAAAGCGCCGTCGACGGCGCCGACTATGTGACGCCGATTTCGACGCGTTATAGCGGCGTCGACGTGTACGAATGTCCGCCGAACGGTCAGGGCGTTGCCGCGCTGATGATCCTTAACATGCTCTCCGGCTTTGATCTTTCGGAAAGGGTAACGCTTGCCGAGCGCATCCACCTGCACGCCGAGGCGGCCAAGCTTGCCTACTACCACCGCAACGCTCTTGTTTCTGATCCGTCGAGCCTGCCTTACCCCATCGAAACGCTGCTCAGCGAAGAGATGGCCGCTGCCCTTCGCGCGCGCATCCGCCCCGACAGGCTGCTGGCGCCGGCGCTCTGGAACGAGCGCGAGCACAAGGACACGGTTTATCTTTGCGCCGTAGACCGTGACGGAAATGCGCTATCCTTCATCAATTCGATCTTCGATGGTTTCGGCTCGACGCGGCTCGATCCGGCGACGGGCATTCTCTTCCACAGCCGCGGTTCATCCTTCCGCCTGATAGACGGCCATCCGAACGCGATCGGTCCGCGCAAGCGGCCAATGCACACGATCATTCCCGGCATGGTGCGCAAGAACGGCCGCACGCTGATGCCCTTCGGCGTCATGGGCGGCCAGTACCAGGCCGCAGGCCATGCGGCTTTCCTGTCCGGGATGTTGGATCGGGGGCTCAACGTGCAACAGGCGATCGACGCGCCGCGCAGCTTCTCGTTCGACGGCGTCCTCAAAATCGAGCCGACCATTGATCCGGAGACAGCAGCACGGCTCGCCCGGCTCGGCCATAAGCTGCAGACGGCACCAACCCCGATCGGCGGCGCCCAGGCGATCTACATCGACCACGAGCGGGGCCTTCTGCTCGGCGGTTCTGACCAGCGCAAGGACGGCTCTGCCCTCGGTTTCTAGCACGCTGCAAAAACGTTGCCGTTCCGTGGTCAATTCCCACGGCGCGGCACGTTGGTGGGGAAATTCTCAATGCGGGTTGGCGACCGGCGGCGGAAGAGGGGAATCCGTATCAACACGATCCGCTTCCGGGTCCGCATCTGGTAAACCTTCGACACGTTCGTCTGTATCGCCGGGATCGGCGGGCGGCTTGCGAGCGTCGCCAAGATTGGAATCCGGCAGTTCGCTGCCGTCTCCGTCGCTCTCGGTCGACTGCGGAATAGGCTTGCCGCTTGCCGGGACCTCGTCGGTATTCTGGTAGCGGTTCTGCGCGCTCAGGGCGGCTCTCCTTGCCTGAGAAGACATCCGTCTCGCCCCATAGTTCAGAGCCAACGATCTGTCCGCCGCCGCTGGTGCCGCGTTAACGCTCAGGAAAAATGAGCCGGCTTCGAGTTGTGTAACAATTATCTCCATCGCGGCGTTCGCCTGGCGTTGTGCAGGAGCTCGAAGGCTGTTGCGAATGGCCCGAACAATAGAAGCAGCCTGGCTTCCTCGTCAGTGTCGAGTCTGTGTCTCGCGCAAAATTCGGTCACTGACCAGACTTGGGTTGCAGCTTCCGTCGTGGCTTCCTGCGGCTCGATGCGCTCCATAACAATCCTCCCCTAGTATAGGAGGGATAATACTAAAGTCTAATTTAGAAGCAAATCAAATAGGGGCGGCGGCGGATTTTTACGATCGAGGCATTCGTTAGCCGAAGCAATTTCCTCCCCTCTTGGCGTTGCTCCACCAGCCAGGACTTCACTGCATTCTTGGGCGCGGTATTGATTTTGTGGCGGATCGTAACATGTTCAAGACATTACCGATTCCAATGGAGAATTCGATGCCGAAAACCATGCTCGCCTTTGTCTGCCTTTCGGCGCTCCTGCTTTCGTCGTGCGGCAATACGGCCTGGGGCCTGAAGCGCGACGGACAGGAAGCGAGCCACGCGATGGACGATGCTTCGCACCGCGTGCTGTCGGCTGGCGCGGGGAGACGGCCCTGACGCCGTCCCTCCCTTTGTTTGTCTGCTGATCTTATCGCAGCGGCGCAGCCGACGGCGTGATCGCCGCTTGCTTCGGTGAGAAGATGATGAAAGCGAAGAGCAGCACGCCTGCAAAGATGATCAGCGAGGCCAGGGCGACGACCGGCTCCAGCGCCGTGTTCCCCTTCAGCATCAGATAAAGCACCGGCACCAGCAGAGCGACGCCTGCCGTATAGACGTAGTACTGGATCATCGCGACGCGGCGTTCCGCCTTGTTCGGGTTCAGCGCATGATAGCCCCCGAAGAGCGCCATGCTGACCCAGCCCAGGAGATTACAGTGGGCATGGGCGCCGATCACGGAGTAATCCTGCGAGATCGCCATGTTTAAACCGATCATAACCCCGATGATGAAAAAGACGACCGCAGTCTTGAAGTAAAGTTCTGCTACTCTCGGCATGAGAATCCCCCTCTGCTTAGCCGGTTCGTGAAATACCACTTCTTCGTGACTAGGAAAATACTGGTCGCGAAAGCAAGATCAATTTCGGGGAATCAAAGCAATGTTCGGTTCTGCAGCTATTTCTCTCGTGACTAAAATCGTTGTTCGAGAAATTTGGCCGCCTGGTTATGGTTAATTTTTAACTATCTCCGCGTATGAGGAGGATACGAGCAATGCTGGCCGTCGAGGCAACGAATAGGAGGACGTCCATGTTTTTAAAGATCTTTCTCGCCAAGCCGGAAGTCGAAACCGATGACACCGGCACCTACGCGGACGGTCTTTTCGAATCCAATCGCATCGATTTCAGCGCGCGCCGCGACGGTCGCTATCGTTCTTCGCATGAGCGCGATTATGGCCCGGGCCGCAAAATCGCGGAGGTGCCGCCGCTCGGTCTCGCCTGAGCCGGTTCAGGCGGTCTTTTCCGTCAGCGAGCGGAAAGGAAACTTGCGGCTGCACTCGCAGCGGACGATATATGTTTCCGGAAAATTCGAGTTCTTTTCTTCAAAGAATCCCGCCGGCATGTCGTCGATGCTAAATGCGGGATGCTTGCGCGACGGATGGTCGTCCTCCGAAACTTCGGCGATGCCGGTGTTGCCGCATTGCGGGCAGGTCAGCTTCTTCGAATAACGGTCTCGTGCGGCCATCGAACTTCCTTTCATTTCATCGCTTGATACAGCTGAAGGGCGGCGCTTGGAAGACCGTCAAGAGCATTGTCCTGACGTGCAAGCTACCATGGGCTCAGGGCGCCGGTGGTTCGACCTGAGGCGGCTTGGGTGTGGAGCCGGTCGTGGTCTGATCGGGTCCCGGCGAGATTGCTATGGCCCCTGCGATGATCACCACGACGATCGCTCCCGCGACACCTAGCGTCCAGATCAGCCAGCTGCGACGCTCCTGCGCCAGCAACCGGCTTTCTTCTTCTGCGGGGGATGGAGGTATCGATGGCTTGCGCCCTTCGCCCTTGCCTTGATCCGTCATGACAACTCCGCTCTTTTGTCAGGAACAAGCCCCTCCCGTGATTGTTCCGATAAAAGCCGGGCTAAATAACGTCGGACGGTCGAATTTGAGTGGATGCAAAGCCGCCGGAAGGGGTTTCCGGGAGCTCTGCCGTGGCAGAGACAGGCGCCTGGCTATCCACCGAAACAACGGCAGCAGGAAGCGGCGTGCCGCGCTTGCGCTCACGGGCGAGGGTGAGCAGGCCCGAGCAGATGATCAGCACGATGCCGGCCGCCATCGGCAGGTCGATGGTGTCATCGAAGAGGAGGTAGCCGAAGGCGATCGCCCAGATCATCTGACTGTACTGCGGTGGTGCGACGAGACTGGCAGGCGCAAAGCGGGCAGCCGTCATGAGAAGCACGTTGCCGATTGCGCCAAGAATTCCGTAGCTCGCAATGAACAGCCACTCGCGCGGCGTCGGAACAACCACGTTTGAAACCATCAGCAGGCCGCTGAGGGTCAGTGTACCGAGAAGCCCTGCGCCATAAAGCGAAAGGCGCTTTTCGGCCGGGCCCATGGCCCGCAGGATGACAATCGAGATCGCCGCGCTCAGACCGCCGATCGCAGCCGCCAGATGGCCGACCGACAATTCGCGGAAACCGGGCCTCAGCACGATCAGCACACCGATGAACCCGATGACGACCGCCGTCCAGCGCTGCCAGCGGACATCCTCCTTGAGGAAGATGACGGAAAGAATCGTCACGAAGGAGGGGAGCAGGAAGAGGAGGCAGAAGGCTTCCGCCATCGGCAGCTTCGTGAAGGTGATGATCGAGGCGAGAGCGCCGATTGCCCCGCAGATGAAGCGCAGCATCCACAAGGTGCGGTTCGATGTCCTGGCGATATCCAGCCATGAATCATTCCGCGCCTTGATGACCGGCAGGACGACCAGCCCGAAGATGGCGCCGATGAATGCCACCTGATAGGGAGGTATTGCTCCGTGTAGAATTTTGATCGAGGCGTCGCTGAAGGCAAAGACCGCGTAGGCGACGAACGCGACGGCGACACCGCGGAGAGGCGAATGGATGGAAGACATGTTCTCGAATCGGATTTGAGGCAGGTTGTCCCCGCATACTCAAAAATCGCCGGGGAAAGGAGAGACGGTTGCGAATAGCTGGCATGCGAATGTGCGATCCGGCCGTTTACTCCAATTCACTGCGAATTTCCGTGCTGTATTCCCGATAGATGCTGAGGCAATCCGTGTAGCTCAGCGAACCGTTGTCGCCATAGATGATATGCACGCTCGATGCATCCGTCGCAGATTGCTCGGACACGAATAGAATTGCCTCGCCGAGCGACTTGCCCGTTATGGACATGTCGGTGCCGTCATCCTGCGTTATTCCCTTGATAATGGCTGCGATCTTGCGATGGCTGAAGACAGCGCGTCGGTCTTCCGGCGTCATTGAAATATCCTCGATTGAATTCCCGCAAGGCGAAATTTCGCCGCCCGTCTACATTAACGTTTGTGAAGCCAATTTGTGCCGTCGATTCATGAACCATTGCAGCAAATTGGAAATTGTGAGCGGCGCTTGCCTGTTTTTGCTTTTCGCTTCGGCATGAGCGGCGTATCAAAGTGCCTCAATCCTGCCTGACCGCGCGATAAGCGTTTCTTTCCGCAATACTCAGTGACGTATCGATGACCGCAGTACAGACGAGTGAAAAGCCGGACGAGGCGGCGAGCGGCCGCCAGGCGAAAATCGTGGCACTGGTGGTCGCCGTATCGTTCTTCATGCAAATTCTCGACGGTACGATCGTCGCGACGTCGTTGCCGCAGATGGCGGTGAGCTTCGGTGTGCAGCCGGTCTCCATGAGCATCGGCATCACGGTCTACATGCTGACGATGTCGGCCTTCATCCCGCTTTCCGGATGGCTCGGCGATCGTTTCGGCGCGCGCCGGGTCTTTCTGGCGTCGATTGCGGTCTTCACCGGTGCGTCGCTCTTTTGCGGCCTATCCGGCAGCCTTGCGGAATTCATCGTCGCGCGTGCGATCCAGGGCGCCGGCGCCGCGTTGATGACGCCGGTCGGACGCATCATCGTCTTGAAGAATGCGCCCAAGTCCGAGCTGGTGAACGCGATCGCGCTGATCACATGGCCAGCGCTGACGGCGCCGGTCGTCGGGCCGGTACTCGGCAGTTTCATCACCACCTATGCAAGCTGGCACTGGAACTTTCTGATCAATATACCGATCGGGTTGCTCGGCATCGCGCTCGTGCTGCGTTTCGTACCGGAGCAACGCGAGGAGCATGCCGGCCCCCTCGACATCCTGGGCTTCATTCTGAGTGGCGCCGGCATGACATTCGTGCTCGCCGCGCTCGAGCTCTCCGTAAAGTGGGAGGGCAGCCTGCTTGCCGTGTTGGCGATGGTTGCGGCGGGCATTGCGCTTTCCGGCCTAGCAATCCGGCATTTCCTGCGGGTGAAGAATCCACTGCTCGACCTGTCGGCCTTCAAGGTCGAGACCTTCGCGATGTCGACGCTTTCTGCGGGCACGGCCTGCCGGCTCGCCGTCAACGCCACGCCCTTCCTGCTGCCGTTGCTGTTCCAGCTCGGTTTCGGGCTCGGTTCGATTGCTGCGGGGACATATCTGCTGGTCTATTTCCTCGGCAATCTCGGCATGAAGGTCGTGACGACGCCGTTGCTTGCCCGGTTCGGCTTCCGCAAAGTCCTCTGTTTCAACGGATTGATTGCCGCTTGTTCTATCATTGCCTGCGGCTTTTTCACGCCGGCTACGCCGCAACCGCTCATCTACGCAATCCTGCTTGTGGCGGGGCTTTCGCGTTCGATGCAGTTCACAGCGCTGAACACGCTTTCCTTCGCCGATGTCGGTCCGGCACAGCGCAGTTCCGCCTCCACGTTGTCGAGTATGCTGCAGCAGCTCTCTATGCTGCTCGGGGTCGCAGTGGCCGCGGCGGTGCTCAATGTCTCCGTTGCGTTGCGTGCAGCGGCAGAGCCTGCGCTTGCGGATTTCCGCTGGGCTTTTGCTGCAATTGGCCTGATCGGGATCGTTTCATCCTTGCGCTTTCTTAGGCTGCCTGCAGATGCCGGTGCGGAAGTCTCGAAGCACAGGCGCTATCAAAAAACTTGACTATGGACGGAACTATTTCGGGTCAGGCGCGTTTAACGGTGGGTTTGCGCATCTTTCCGTTCGCAGTATCTTTTCATCCCGCGAGTTGTCCTGCGGGCAGGGTTATATTGCCGCTATGGTTCCAAATTCGAACTTCCTTCGATTGAAGGTCAGGGGGGCGGAGGCTTCGCCGCCGTTTACGCGCAATGACCGATGCAATACGACATTCGATCGCGGATGCCCTCGCCGCGGGGCCGTTGCGTGGCTGCCAGGCAGCCTCCGGAGGGCGCATGGGTGACGCTCCCGACGATGCGAAGTCCGAAATCCGCATCCTCTACGTCGACGAGGACGAGATGCTCGGGCTGCTGATGCAAGAACACCTGACCCAGCACGGTTTCGAGGTCGAATGGGTGCAGGATGGTGCCGCCGCGCTGCGACGCATCGCTGACGGCGGTATCGACGCGGTGGTGCTCGATCATACGCTGGAAACAGAACTTGGCCTTGATTTCCTGCCGCAATTAATGGCGCTGCCTGATCGTCCCCCTGTCGTCTATGCGACAGGCGCCAACGACACCGGCATTGCCGTGGCAGCGTTAAAGGCGGGTGCGGATGACTATGTGCTCAAGGGCAGTTCCCCCGACTACTTCGATCTGGTCGCGGCGACGCTGGAACAAAGCCTGGAGCGGGCGCGCTTCCGGCGGGAGACAGCCGAGGCGCAAGAGCTGATCCGCCAGCAGCGGGACCGCGCCGAGCTGCTGCTTGCGGAAGTCAATCATCGCGTCGCGAACAGTCTCGGCCTCGTCGGCGCACTGATCCGCATGCAGTCGTCGATCTTGACGGACCAGGTGGCGATCGACGCGCTGCATGAAACGCAGTCGCGCATCAATGCTATCGCGAGTGTTCACCGGCGTCTTTACGACAGTCGCCAGATCGGCAAGGTCCAGGTTGATGAATACCTCCAGAATCTGCTGAGCGAGCTGGAGGCTTCCATCCGCGACGACAAGCGGCCTCACCGCGTCGTGCTGACGGCAGGCCCGATCAATCTGCCGACGGACAAGGTCGTCACGCTTGGCCTTATTGTCGGCGAACTCGTTACCAATGCTTTCAAATATGCCTATCGTGAAGGCGTGCACGGCGAGATTCGGGTTATCGTCGAACAAATCGATGAGGAGTTGCATCTCGTTGTCGAAGACGATGGCGGCGGCTTCGATCACTCGAGCCCTGCGAGAGGGAGCGGCCTCGGCACGAAGATTCTGGCTGCCATGGCCGCAAGCCTGAAGTCGGAACTCACTTATGATCCGGCGTGTCGCGGCACGCGCGCCATTTTGATTTTTCCCGTCAGTTGACCGGCGCTAGGGGGCAAAGTGACGATCAAGATATGTGCACCGGAGGAGGTCTATTCCTTTTGGTTCGAAAGATGCAGCCGCGAAAAGTGGTTTCAGTCGACGCTGTCGCTGGATGAGGAAATTCGAGACCGCTTCCGGGATACGCACCTGGCGTTGGCGGGAGGCGTTATCGGGTCCTGGCATGCCAGCCCAAAGAACCGGCTTGCGGCGGTCATCGTCCTCGATCAGTTCCCTCGGAATATCTACCGGAACACACCGCTTGCCTTTGCGACGGATGGATTGGCGCTTTGCGAGGCGAAACTGGCCATCGATGCCGGCGCCGACCGGCTCGTCGATAGAGAATGCAGGGCGTTTTTCTATATGCCTTTCGAGCACGCCGAAGACATAGCGGCGCAGGAGCAGTCGGTGACCCTGTTTCAGGCCCTAGGCGACGCCGATTATCTCGACTATGCGATTCGCCATCGCGACGTGATTGCTTCTTTCGGCCGGTTTCCCCATCGCAATGCCATCATCGGAAGAGCCTCGACCGCGGCAGAATTGGAGTATCTTGCGAAGCCTGGCGCCGGCTTCTGAGAGGCGGAAAAAGAACATCCGCCTTTCTGTCGCCTTTCTTTGCTATAAAACACGGCCTCATCACGAAGAGAATCCTAGCGGGGACATTTTGCGGCCGAAACTCATTCTGCTCCTGTCATTTCTTTACCTGATTTTTGCGCTGTCTGCTGGTGGTCTGCCTGGCGGCTCCGCCGCTGCGCAGGAACAGCCGCAAGTTCAGGAGCAGCCGCAAGCGCAGGCTCAGGCACAGCAGGCGCCAGCCCCGGTTGTCGATTCACCGCTCGATCAAGCCGTCAAGGATATTGAAAAGGCCAAGTCGAAGCTCGCCTCCCTGCAGGAGAGCGTGAAGCAGAACGCCACCGACGACGATGCGCTCGTCGGGCTGTCCGCGCAAGTGGACGAATTGGGGCGCAATATTCTCGCGAGCTCGGTCACTCTCCGGCCGCGCCTCGAGCAGATCACGAATCGTCTTGCCGAGATCGGCGATCCGCCGAAGGACGGGCAGCCGCCGGAAGCGAAGATCGTGACCGACGAGCGGAACGCCCTGATGGCCGAACGTTCGCAGATCAACGCCGTGACCGGCGACGCTGAAAACCTCTCGCTTGGCGTCAACAAGCTGATGAACGAAGTGGCTGAAACCCGCCGCCGTCTCTTTGCCGCGACATTGCTGAGACGCACCGAGGTTTCGGCTTCTGTTTATGGCGATGCCGGCACGGCGTTTGTCAAGGAGGTCAGCGAATTCCAGCAGGCGCTTTCGAGCTGGCTTAGTTTCGCCTGGAAGTTCAAACGCTTCGCGCTGTTTGCGGCAATCTTTATGTCGCTCGGAACGGGCCTGATCATGCTTTCAGGCGGTTACCGCATGTTCGGCCGCTATTTGACGCGGGATGAGGGTGTCGAGAATCCCTCCTATATCAGTCGGCTCTCCGTTGCCTTCTGGTCAACGCTGATCCGGACATTCGCGCTTGCCGCGGTGCTGGTCACATCCTATTTTTTCCTCAACGGTTTCAATGTGTTGAGGCCGGACATCGCGCCGGTTGTCGCGGCTCTTTTCGCGGCGATCGGACTTATCTATTTCGTTGCCCGATTTAGCAATGCAATCTTTGCGCCACGCGAACCACACTGGCGGCTGGTGCGGCTATCGAACCGCGGTGCGCAATCGATCGGCGCATGCCTGCTGGCAATGGCGATCGTCAACGCCCTCGACTATTTCTTCAGCTCCATCAGCGAGGCCATGGGCTCACCGCTGGTTCTGACTGTCGTCAGGAGCCTGATCGCCGCCTTGATCATTGGTCTGATCCTGATTGCGGCCTCCTTCGGCCGGCCCATGCTGGCGCGCAGCGGCGACCCCGATGCGCCCGGCCGGCACTGGCCGCGTGGGATGGCGATCATCCTCCGCCTTCTCGGCTTCGGTCTTATCGTGACGGCATTGACAGGCTATGTCGGCCTTGCGCGCTTTGTGGCGACGCAGCTCATCATCACCGGCGCCATCGTGGTGACCACGTATATCGGCCTGCTCTTGGGCAAGGCGATTTCCAGGCAGGAGAGTTTCGGCGACACCTTCGTCGGCCGCTTTCTGAGAACCCGCTTCAACATGGGGCCGGTTGCGATCGACCAGGTCGGCCTCGCAGTTGGCTTCGCAATCTATGGCGTCGCACTCCTGACCGGCATTCCGCTGACCCTGCTGCTCTGGGGTTTCCATATCCAGGATCTTGAGCTGATCGCCTACCGGCTTCTCACCGAGGTCCGCCTTGGCGGCATCAGCATTTCCCTGCTGGGCATCTTTACCGGCATCCTGCTCTTTGCCGGCGGCTATCTCGTGACCCGCTGGATTCAGCGCTGGCTCGACAGCAACGTCATGGCGCGAAGCCATGTCGATATCGGCGTGCGCAACTCCGTAAAGACCGGCATCGGTTATCTCGGCATCGCTCTCGCGTCGATCATCGGCGTTTCAGCGGCAGGGATCGACCTGTCGAACCTTGCACTTGTCGCTTCCGCCCTCTCGGTCGGTATCGGTTTCGGCTTGCAGAACATCGTCTCGAATTTCGTGTCGGGTCTGATCCTTCTCGTGGAGCGGCCTTTCAAGGTCGGCGACCACGTCGTGTCGGGAGCGGCGGAAGGCATCGTGACGCGGATTTCCGTACGTGCCACGGAGATCGAGACTTTCCGGAAGCAGTCGATCATCGTGCCAAATTCCGAACTCATCAACGCTGCGGTCGGAAACTGGACGCATCGCAACAAGATCGGACGTTCGGAGATCCCGGTTTTCGTCAGCTATGATGCCGATCCGCAGAAGGTCATGGATATTCTGCTCGAACTGGTCAATGAGGCTCCTTTCGTGCTGCGTAATCCGGAGCCGCATGTCGAGTTCCTGCGTTTCGGCACCTACTCGTTGGATTTCGAACTGCGCTTTATGCTGGCGGATATGGGTGAGGGCCTGAAGGTGAGAAACAACCTGCGCATCGCCATCCTCAAACGCTTCAAGGAAGAAGGGATCGAGATCCCGTTGCCGCAGAGCGATGTCGTTTTTCACCGTGACAACGCGCCGGTTTCGGCAAAGGAGCCCTCCTTAATGATCGCGGACGACGGGCAGGAGGACGAAGGCGAAAGGGACGACGGAGCGGTGCGCCAGTTGCGGGGCAAGACCGCCGATCGCTCTCTCAAAAGCTAGTCGCTTTATTCAGGGATCATTCAGAGGCTTGTGCTTATAAAGCCTGGGTAATCGGGATTTCGCTGCTGGGGGCAGCAGCGCCGAGATACACCAGGGGAGGGCGCTCGCTGCGCCGCATTGAATGGCAAGGTTTGCCGTTGCACTGCTTCTTTCACTTCTCGCCGCCGGAGGCGCTCATTCGGCGACAATCACCAACACCAATCCGGCACCGGTCGTCCTTGTCATCACCGAAGGCGGCAACCGCGTGGAGGTGGTGGTCGATGCCGGTGCTTCCGAAATGCTTTGCAGCACAGGCTGCTTCATGATGACGCCAGACGGTGACCGCATCGGTCTTACTGGCGGCGAGACGGTTGATATCGTCAAAGGCACTGCCGTCATAAAATAGGCGCTCGCCGAACCCGCGCGTCCCGAAATTTCGCCGAAATCATATTTGGCGCTTGTCTATTCGCATGTCGTCGCGGCAAGCTTTTCGCATGTCGTAAACAGGCGTTTGGGGAACCGTGCCTCACTGCATAGTCCCGAATAGTGATTTTCGTCCGGCCCTTCCGGATGCTCAGTTGAACAGAGGGTAATTTCTCCATGAAGACACATGCGCGGGCAGTGGTCATCGGCGGCGGCGTCGTCGGCGTTTCGACGCTCTATCACCTTGCAAGGAAGGGCTGGGACGATGCCGTCCTGATTGAGCGCAAGGAGCTGACCTCCGGCTCGACCTGGCATGCCGCGGGACTTCTGCCGCTCTTCAACATGAGCTATTCGGTCGGCCAGATCCACAAATACTCGGTTCGCTTCTACCAGGAACTGCAGGAAGAGACCGGCATGAATGTCGGTTTCAGCCAAGTCTCCAACATCCGTCTGGCTCGCACCAAAGACCGCTGGGACGAGTACATGTACTATGCCGGCATCGCCGAGACGATCGGCGTCAACGTCAAGATCCTGACGCCCGAAGAGGTCAAGGAGGTCTGGCCGCTCTGCGAGACCGACGGCCTGCTCGGCGCGATCCAGCATCCCGACGATGGCTACATCCAGCCGGCCGACCTGACGCAGGCGCTCGCCAAGGGCGCCCGCGACCGTGGCGCCACCATCTACCGCAACACGACGGTCACGGCCATCGAGCAGCAGCCGGATGGGATCTGGAAGGTGACGACGGACAAGGGCGAGATCACCGCCGAGCACATCATCAGCTGTACGGGCAACTTTGCCCGCAAGACGGGCGAGATGGTCGGCATCAACATCCCGGTCATTCCGGTCGAGCATCAGTACATCGTTACCGAACCGCATCCTGAGATCCTCGCGCGTAAGGCCAAGGGCCTGCCGGAGATGGGCGTGCTGCGCGAATCTGACAGCGCCTGGTACATGCGCGAGGAAAACGGCGGCCTCATCCTCGGCCCTTATGAACACGGCGCGCCGGTGTGCTATGTCAATGGCCCGTCGGACGAGAGCGAATACGAGCTTTTCCAGGAAGATCTCGATCGCCTGATGCCGCACATCGAGGCCGCCATCGCCCGCGTTCCGGCCTTCGGCGAAGTCGGCATCAAGAAGGTTTATAACGGCGCGATCGCCTATACTCCGGACGGCAACCCGATCGTCGGTCCGGCGCCGGGCCTCAAGAACTTCTGGCTCAACGAAGGGCACTCCTTCGGCATCACCGCCGCCGGTGGTGCGGGCTGGCAGCTTGCCGAATGGATCGTCGATGGCGAACCGACCGTCGACATGATGGGCGTCGATCCGCGCCGATTCGGTCCTTATGCGACTGAAGGCTACCTGATCGCCAAGAACGAGGAAGCTTACGCCAACGTCTTCACCATGCACTATCCGGACGAAGAGCGGGCCGCCGCCCGTCCGCTGAAGACGACGCCAGTCTATGACCGCCTGAAAGAGATGGGCGCCGTATTCGGCTCCGTCTATGGCTGGGAACGCGCGAACTGGTTTGCGCCCGAAGGCTACGACCTTCCGAAGGACCAGATCGGCGTCGGCGCCGATGTTCTCACCAACCATAACCACTCCACGCCAACCGAAGATGGCCGCATCCTCGAAAAATGGTCGTTCCGCCGCTCGAACTATTTCGAGCATGTCGGCAACGAGGTCATGAACGTTCACAGAAATGTCGGCGTTCTTGACATGTCGGCCTTCGCGAAGATGGAAGTCTCCGGTCCCAGCGCGCGCGCCTGGCTGGAATCGATTTTCGCCAACGCCATTCCGAAGAAGCGCGGCCGTATCGCACTCTGCCATATGCTGACGGTGCGGGGCGGTGTGCGGGCTGAATTCACGGTCTATGAGTGGGCGCCGGGCCGCTTTTATCTCGTGTCCGCAGGTGCCTACGAAGCGCATGACCACGACTATCTGCGCAAGCTCGCACCGGCCGATGGTTCGGTTCGCCTGCAGCCGATCACCCAGCGTCTCGGCGTGCTCGTGCTCGCCGGTCCGAAGTCCCGCGACGTTCTCAAGAAGCTCACGCGCGCAAGCCTGGAGAACAAGGATTTCCCCTGGCTCACAGGCAAGGAGATCTCCGTCGGCGCCGCAACGGCGCATGCGCTCCGCGTCAACTTCGTCGGCGAACTCGGCTGGGAACTCCACCACCCGATCGAAATGCAGAACTACATTTTCGACAAGCTGATGGAAGCCGGTGCCGAGTACGGCATCAAGCCCTTCGGTATTCGCGCCATGCTCTCGATGTCGGTCGAGAAGTCCTATCGCCTGATCCCGCGCGAAATGTCGATCGAGTACAATGCCTATGAATCGGCGCTCGACCGCTTCATCAAGCCGGAGAAGGAATTCCTCGGCCGCGAGGCTTTGCTTGCCTACAAGGAAAAGGGCCTCAAGTGGAACTTTGCGACGCTGGTTGTCGAGGCTGGCAACGACGTCGACGCCCGTGGCTCCGAAGCCATCTACAATGAGGCCGGCGAGCTTGTCGGCCGCGCGACGAACGGCACTTTCGGCTTCCGCATCAACCGCTCGCTGGCGCTTGCCATGCTGCGGCCGGACTATGCCAAGGACGGCACCAGGCTGAAGATCAAGATCCTCGGCACGATGTATAATGCCACGGTCGTTGGAGAAAGCCCGTTCGACGCGGAGAATGCAGCGCTTCGCGCATAATCTCTTAAGCATAAGTCGAGAAATCGAAGGCGGTCCCGATGGGCCGCCTTTTTCTTGTGGCCAACAATACGGCAGTTAACAATTGTTCAAACGAGTTGAGGTATCGATTTTCAGGGGAATAGAAGTTTTCAATCAAAAGGTTTCTTATGTCTTTTTTAGGCATTTCGGGAATGCAGTATTCCGGCGAGATGTTTGCCGGGGCGCGTATTCTTCTGGCCGAGGATTCCAATGTCTTTACGTCGATGATCAGCAAGCGGCTGAAAGAGCTTTTCGACATCGACGTTGAGATCTGCCGCAGTTTCGAGGATCTGCAACTCGCCTACGACAAGTCTATCGAGCCGATCACGCTGGCGATCTCGAACATCAATCTGCCCGGCGCTGAAAAAGGCGAAGCGCTGGAGTACCTGGTCGATCTCAGTATTCCGACGATCGTCTTCACCGGTACATTCCATGAGGGCCTGCGCGACGAGTTGATCGCGAAGGAAATCGTCGACTACATCCTCAAGGACAATGTCTTCGCCGTCGATCTGCTGGCGGAATCGATCTGCCGTTTTCTCACCAACAAGCGCCACCACGTTCTGATCGTCGACGACAGCGCAACGGCTCGGGCGCTCCTTTCCAGCCGCCTGAAGCGCTACAACTTCCGCGTCAGTGTCGCCGAGAGTGGTGCCAAGGCGCTTGATATCCTGAAGACCAATCCGGATATCGGGCTGATGGTCACCGACTACAATATGCCCGACATCGACGGCTTCGAGCTGACGCGGCGCATCCGCGCCACGATCGGCTCGCATCGGCTGCGCATCATCGGCGTTTCTTCCTCGTCCAACCGGCTGCTTTCGGCGCGGTTTCTGAAAGCAGGCGGCAACGATTTCATGCTGCGGCCCTTTATCGACGAGGAGTTCTATTGCCGAGTCAACCAGAACCTCGACACGCTGCTGCAGATCCAGACGATGAGGAAGGAGCGGACGGTTGCGTGACGCGAAAATAGAGCGCGATACGAGTAGGAACTCTGGATGAATCAGAACGCGCCCGTTGTTCACTCACGAATTCTTGCAATTTTAGGTTTCTTTGCTGCCGTTCCGGCGCTTCAATCTTCGTGGCCTCTCGGTTATCGTCCATGCCACTGCAATGAAGGCCGATTCGGGCTTTCACTGCGTTTCGGCACATAGGCGGGCTGTATGGCGTTTCCAGCGGATTTCAATCGGGATGGCTCAGGCCCGCGCTTCGGCAGCCAGACAATACTTCTGGTTGAAGATTCCCGGATGTTTTCCGCTGTGCTCTGTCACCGATTCCAGACGGAACTCGGCCTCCACGTCAAACCATGCTCTTCGTTGAAAGCACTGCAGGACGCCCTGTCGCAGGATGGTCACGGCTATACAATGGCGGTCGTCGACCTGAATTTGCCGGATTCTCCCTATGGCGAGGCGCTCGACTGCACGGTCGAGCATAATATTCCCGCGATCGTTTTCACCGCAACCTTCGATGTTGCCATCCGCAACCGGGTGATGCAGCGGAACGTCATCGATTACGTCCTCAAGGACAATGAATTTGCCCTCGACAATCTGGTCGCGGCCGTCCGCCGTGCGATGCTGAACCGGAAGACGCGCGTTCTCGTTGTCGATGACGTCACCTCTGCGCGCCAGGTTCTCGTCGATCTTCTGAAGGCGCAGCAATACATAGTCGTCGAGGCGACCTCTGGGCTGGAGGCCTTGGCTGCACTTGAGACTTACGGCGACATCGAGATCGTGGTGACGGATCACCATATGCCGGATATGACGGGCTACGAGCTGACACGCCGCATCCGCCATCGCTTCGGTTCCGAGAATATGCGGGTCGTGGGTATCTCGTCCTCCACCGACCGGATGCTGTCTGCGAGCTTTCTGAAGGCCGGGGCAAGCGATTTCGTCTACAGGCCGTTCGTGGCCGAGGAGCTTCAATGGCGCATTGCCAACAACGTCGAAACGCTGGCGCAGATGAAGCAGCTGCGGGCGGCGGCGGCATGCGATTATCTCACCGGTCTTTATAATCGCCGCTATTTCTTCGACCACGGCCCGAAGATTGTGAACGAGTGCCTGAGACAGAAGTCCCCTAGTTCCGTTGCCATCCTCGACATCGATCATTTCAAGCGGCTGAACGACACATATGGGCACGAGATCGGCGACAAGGTGCTGAAGGCGGTCGCCAATCGCCTCGCGGCGATGTTCGAAGGCAGCGACAACCTGCTCTCGCGCCTCGGCGGCGAGGAGTTCTCGATCCTTTTTCCGCTGATGGATTCCACCTCCGCAACGAAGCTTTGCGATGAGATCCGCTCGGATATTTCGCGGCTGAAGGTAACGGCCGACGATGAGGAGCTATCGGTTACCGTGTCGATCGGCGTCGCTGAAGTATCCGGCTACGAAACCTTCGACAACTATCTGAACGCCGCCGACCAGTTTCTCTATATGGCCAAGCACAAGGGCCGCAATCAGGTGTTTTCAGATGCCAAGATGACGGAAGAAGCGGCGCAATAGCGCGCCGCCGTCTTCGTCACGCTGCGATCGCCTCACGGGCCGTTGCCATCGTAAGCTTGCGCTCGGCGCGCTCCTGTTGCGGTGAGCGATGGTAGAGTTCGCGGTAACACTTCGAGAAATGCGATGCGGAGACGAAGCCGCAGGCGACGGCAACTTCGACAACCGGCATCGAAGACTGCACCAGCAGGTGACGGGCGCGATCGAGGCGGATCTCCAGATAGTAGCGGGCGGGAGAGCGGCCCATTTCCTGGCGGAAGAGGCGCTCGATCTGACGGCGGGACAGCCCGGCGCCGTCGGCGATCTCGAGCAGCGACAGGGGCTCTGCAAGATTGCCTTCCATCAATTCGATGATCGAAAGAACCTTGGAATTCTGGACGCCAAGGCGCGCGCGAAGCGGCAGGCGCTGGCGGTCGTGCGGGCTGCGGACCCGGTCGGTCAGGTGCTGTTCGCAGACGCGGTTGACGAGGCTTTCGCCGAAATCCTGGCCGATCAGGTTCAGCATCATGTCGAGCGAGGCCGTGCCGCCGGCGCAGGTGTAAAGATTGCTGTCCACCTCATAGAGATCGGCATAGACCTCCGCCTGCGGAAAGGCTTCGGAGAAGCCCGGCAGGTTCTCCCAGTGAATCGCGCAGCGCTTGCCGTTCAGGAGTCCGGCCTGAGCTAGCACATGCGCGCCCGTACAGAGACTGCCGACCGCGACACCGCGATTGTAGGATTCGCGTAGCCACGCATTGACGGACTTGTTGTTGAACTCCTCTACGTCGATGCCCGAACAGACGAGCACCATGTTTGGCCGGTTCTCACCACCGAGATGACGCCGTTCTTCGGCAAGGGAGGTGTTTGCCTCGACCCCGATGCCGCATGAGGAATAGACCTTGTTCCCATCGACCGAAGTGAGCCGCCACGTGTAAGCTTGGTAGCCCAGCATCCGGTTGGCGATGCGCAAGGTGTCGATCGCCGCCGAAAAGGGCAGCATGGTGAACTGGGGAACCATGAAGAAGACGAGAGAGCGTTTCTTAGTCAGCATCTTGTTCATGAGCAAAATCCATACTGGAGGGCGACTGTCTATTCGTTGCGCGAAATGCGTCGCCCCGATGTCTCAAAAACGACATTCGCATGGATAAATGCGGCCACGAAGAGCTAATTTGCGACGTGCGCAATTCAAGCCGCGCTCAAGAGGCCAATGCCGAGGGCGACGAGGTGGCTCCAAAAATATAGGCTTCTGAAAATTAAGACCAAATCCAAGGTGCTCTGAAACGATGAAGGCGGCGCTGCCGCAGGGCAGAGCGCCGCCTCAAACGGGGAAGTATGTCGCATTCATTACATTACCTTGCGCTGTTCATCGGCTTCGTCTGCAGATGGCCAGCCGATATCCTTGCGGATGTCGAAGGGCATGGATTCGATTTCCCGTGCCGTCTGCCATTGGTGCCAGGAATGCACCAGTCTGCGGACAAGGCCTGCGACATCGAAGTGCGTGTCGCTGAAGCTGTGGCCGTCCCGATAGTGGATCGTGGTCATTGTCGTTTCCTTTCTCAAGCGGCTTAGCGCTCGGTGTCTAATGTGGTCCCTGATGATCCATCATTCAAACGAATAGATTTTATTGATACCATCAAGTTTGTTGAAGGATCTGGAGATCAGGTCGCGTTCGGTCGCCGCAGCTGCATAGGGGTCCACATCAGCCACCAGATGCTCGGGCAATCCCGCCATCTGGCGCATGGTATTTTGCCAAGCGGCGCGCTGGATCTGCTTCGTCCTGAACGCGAGGAAGATGTCCAGAATTTCATGTGCGGTCCCGGTCATCGTGGCCTCCTTTTTCTATCAGCCATGATGCTAATATAAGTACGCGTTGACTTTCAGACAAACGAAATGATATTGTGTTTAAAATCAGAAAAATTGAAAGATGGGACGATGAGCATTCCCTTTCGCAGGCCGATACCGCTGCTCGACAATGACGTCCTCAGAACCTTTGTCGCCATTGCGGAAACAGGCAATTTTTCGACCGCTGCCGAAGCCGTGTTCCGCACGCCCTCGGCAGTTTCCATGCAGATCAAGAAGCTCGAGGAGCAGCTCGGCGCCACGCTTTTCATGCGTGATGCGCGTTCGGTGACTTTGACCCAGCACGGCGAGCTGCTGCTGACCTACGCCCGCAACATCCTGGCGCTCTCCAACGAAGCTGTTTCCCGCTTCATCATGCCGGAACTCAGCGGCGTCGTACGGCTCGGGGCGCCGGAGGATATCGGCGAGCGGCTGCTGCCGAACATTCTGAAGAGCTTTGCCGAAACCTATCCCGGCATCATGGTCGATGTCACAGTTGATATGAGTCTCGGTCTCAAGAAGCGTATGGAGGAGCAAAGGCTGGATCTGGCGCTCATCAATTGCGCCACACGGCCGTTCCCGACCGGCGGCGAGATCGTATTCCGCGAGCGCCTCGTCTGGGCGGGTGCCAAGTGCGGCACGGCGCACCGGCGCGACCCTCTGCCGATCTCGATCTGGGAGGATGGCTGCATCTGGCGGCAGGAGGCGTTGGCGCAGCTGGAACGCAACAAGCGGCCATACCGCGTCGCCTACCTGAGCGGGCACACGATGGCGCAGCGCGCCGCCGTGCTCTCCGATCTTGCGATCGCACCGCTGCCGCGATCCTATGTCAGCGGCGATATGGTCATTCTTGGTGCGCAGGAGGGGCTGCCCGAACTCGGGTCATTCGATATCCGGCTGCTCACCGCCTCGCAGCTTTCGGGTCCTATGGCAGCCGTAGCCGAGAGCATCCGCTTCGCTTTTGCGGAAAAGGCAAAGGCTGTCGCCGCTTGAACCGAACGCCGATGAACCTTATGCATCTCGTCGCGTTTATGCTCTAAGCGGCTAACCGATTCGAGCACGCGATTTCTGGTTTCTAGAGAGGTTCTCAAGATGACGATGACAGTCAAGATCGGCGCTGCGCTCATGCTGCTTCTGGCGCTTTCCTCCTGCGGCAACACCATCCGCGGCGTGGGCCGCGATACGGCAAACGTCGTCAATGCAACGCAGGATGCCGGAAGGTCGGTGAACCGCGCCGCTAGCCGCTAAGCTTTTTCAGATTGCCGCGGTTGGGTAGGCCCGCTCGAGGCCGCCCGACCGCACCAAGCCGGCTCGGAAGGCAAGATAAGCCGGGTGCTGGCTGGACTTGGCCGCTTCCATCAGACGGATCTGAAGCCGTCCCGGGGCGGCTTCGCCGATCCATAGTCCGGTTTTTTCCAGTTTCAGCGAATTGAGAAACGGCGCAGCAGCCGCCAGATCCAGATAGCGGTGCAAACCCTCGATGAGATTATCATCTTGCGCCACATTCTCCATGAGCAGCGAGAGATACGATTTATCCGCTTCGGCGGCCCCCGCAAATTTGCTGGCGACAATTTCGCGATCAGGGAAGGAAGCGGCTGGCGTCATCGGGTATCCATAACAAGGCGCCGCATGCACGGCAGCTTTAGTGCTGAGTAGTTGCGGTAGCTACGCACCAAAGCATTCGCGAGGCTGGAATCGCGGACATTTCGCTTAAAGAGCCGCTTTCACCTTTTCCGCGACGTCGGCCGGCACCCATGGTACCCAGAGTTCGGAGTAGTTGCGCAGGAAGTAGAGTGCGGCACCCTCATTGCTCTCATGATTTTCATCCTGCCAGGCCAGAACGTCGTTTATGGTGGCGTTGTCCCAGGTGCGGGCGCGCAAATAGCCGAGTGCCGGACCGGCTCGGTCGGCAAAGGCCCTGGTGACGACGGTGACGGCTTCAGAAACGGGGTAAGCGTTGACTTGCGGATGGGCGCATCCCTCGACCGACGTGCAAGCCCGCCATTCCGCGCTGTCGTGGGCAACACTCATGCTGAGTTGCATCATGTCGTATTGTCCGAGGATCGCCGTCGGCGCCCAATAATAGCCCAGCCAGCCGGTCTTGGTCTTGAAGGCGTTGGCAATCGAATCGTCCAGGTCATCCGGATTTTTGCTGTCGATCAGCTCGAAGCCCGCCTTGCCCGCATCGAGAGCCTTGAAAAGGTTGGCCGTCGAAATCCTGCAACTCCAACCTGGAGGGCAGTTGTGAACGGCTCCCTTGGAGCTGGCTCCAGGCGCAGGGAAGAGGTCCGGCCGCTTCAGGGCATCCTGCACCGAACGGATATCGGGATTCGCATCGGCAATGAATTTCGGGATCCACCAGCCTCCGATCCCCCCATTCGACAGGATCTTCGAGGTTTCGATCAGCTGTCCGTTCTTTATCGCTTTATCGAATCCAGTCTTGATGGAACCGATCCAAAGCTCGGGGGCAATGTCGGGTTCACCCTTCTGGTCCATTGAAGCGAAGGTGGGCATCGTACCGCCCGGCACGAGCGTCACATTGCAGCCGTAGCCGTTTTCGAGAATGAATTTGTCGAAATTGGCAGCGATGGCTGCCGACTTCCACTTCATCTCCGCAATCGAGACATTGCCGCAATCCGCCTGTGCGGCGCGAGCGCCATCAAGCAGACATACGGCGAGGAAAAGCAAGGCCCGCATGACTTTCATTCGGCTGTTCCCATTTTCTGCTGGCGTGCAGCTTTTAGGTTGCAATGTTAGCCGCAAAATCTCTCTGTTCGGTGAACGCTGCGCCCGGTCGATTTTGCTTGTTCCAGGCCCCGAACTGGACGCGATACCGAAAATCCAGCGCGGATCAAGACTTTCAGCTAAGTAACTGCTCAGCCTTCACTAAGATGCATCGTCTTCCGTTGCGTAAACCCGGGCCAGTCAGAGTTGTCTGCCAGCTATGGAATAGGCAGCGGAAAAATCAGTAAAATTTCAAAAAAAGCCGAAATTAATCGTTGTTTAAGTCCTCAATAACATTCCGGTAAGAATGTCACTGTATCAGTTGGGCAACGGCGGGGGACAACCGCTGTTTTTCTCCGGATTAGGTAATGCGTCCCGGAGAATCGAGTTTCGCCGCGTATTGGCGAATACGCCAGAGTTTCGGCAAACCGCGCGCGCTGCCAGGCCGCGCGGTTTTCGTGTTTCAGGCAGGTGATTGACCACAGCCAGCGACGCGTTGTAGGCCTCGCCGTATGACCAAGGCCATTATGCTCCAGGGAACCGGCTCGGATGTCGGCAAGACGGTACTTGTTGCCGGGCTTTGCCGGCTAGCCGCCAATCGCGGGCTCAAGGTCAAGCCTTTCAAGCCTCAGAACATGTCGAACAATGCCGCCGTTGCCGATGACGGGGGAGAGATCGGGCGGGCGCAGTGGCTGCAGTCGCTTGCCGCGCGCACGCCGTCGTCGGTGCATATGAATCCGGTGCTCTTGAAGCCGCAGTCGGAAAACGGCAGCCAGATCGTCGTGCAGGGCAAAGTCTGGGGCCAGGCTAGGGGCCGCGATTACCAGAGGCTCAAGCCGCAGCTTCTGGAATATGTTCTGCAGAGCTTCGAGATCGTTTCCGAGGGTGCCGATCTGGTGATCGTCGAGGGCGCTGGCTCGCCGGCGGAAATCAACCTGCGTCCGGGCGATATCGCCAATATGGGGTTTGCGACCCGGGCCAATGTCCCCGTCGTGCTTGTCGGCGATATCGACCGCGGCGGCGTCATTGCCTCGCTTGCCGGCACGCACGCGATCCTTGAGGACGCCGACCGGGCGATGATTTCCGGCTATATCATCAATAAGTTCCGCGGCGATGTTTCCCTTTTCGATGAGGGGATTGCCGCAATCAATCGCTTCACGGGATGGCCATGTTTTGGTGTCGTGCCGTGGCTGAAGGCGGCGGGGCGCTTGCCGGCGGAAGATTCCGTCGTGCTCGAACGCCTTGCCGGGGGTGCGTCCGGCGCCTTGAAGATCGCCGTGCCGGTTCTGCCGCGCATTGCCAACTTCGACGATCTTGATCCGCTTCGCGCGGAGCCCGACGTCGAGCTCGTTTTTGTCAAGCCGGGCGAGCGCCTGCCGGCCGATGCAGCGCTGGTGATCCTGCCCGGCTCGAAATCGACGATCGCCGATCTTGCCGACCTGCGCGTGGCTGGCTGGGATCGCGATCTGGAGGCGCACGTGCGGCGCGGTGGCCGCGTCATCGGCATCTGCGGCGGATATCAGATGCTGGGCCGCATGGTTCATGACCCGCTTGGCATCGAAGGGGCAAGTGCAGAGACCGCGGGCCTCGGATTGCTCGATGTCGAGACGGAAATGGCGCCGGAAAAGACCGTGCGAAACAGCCTGGCGGTTTCGGCTGAATATGAGGTTCCGCTTGCCGGCTACCAAATCCATCTCGGTCTAACGACTGGACCGGATTGCGCAAGGCCGTCGGCTCTCATCGATGGGGTTCCGGACGGCGCCGTTTCTACCGATGGGCGAGTGATGGGAACCTATCTTCACGGGCTTTTCGGCAGCGACGCCTATCGCAGCAAGCTTCTGGAGAGTTTCGGGCTCTCCGGTCAGCGGCAGGGCTATCGGCAAAGCGTCGATCAGGCGCTGGACGAGGTCGCCGCCGACCTTGAGACGCATCTCGACAAGGCCTGGCTGGCCGGGCTTCTCGGTTAGCCCAGGATTTAGATTTCGCCGGAGACATCCCGGCGGCGGCGGTCCAGTTCTTCGCTATAGCGACGCAGGGTATGGCTTTCGCTGAGCTGGCCGACCACCTTGCGCTCGATGAGGTTGTTGACGACGGCGAGCGCTTCGCTCTCGGTCTTGTCGAAGATCGCGGCGGCCTGCTTTGCATTCATCTGCGGCTGCAGGAAGTCGTTCCGGTAGCGGATGAAATCCTGGAGGCCCTTGCCCTCGTCGTCGGTATCGACCAGGCTCGCGTAGATGTCAGGAACAAGCACGATGCCGGCATATTTGTCGGAGTCGTCAATAAGGATGACTCGCTGCGTCGAGCCGATCGGAAAGGCTCGCTTGAACTCCTCCAGCGTCAAGCCGGTCTTCGCCGTTTTCACGTCGGCGCGCATCAGCTTGTCGACGGTCAGGTTGCGGATCCAGCCGACATCGTGAGCGCTGCGGATGCTCTCTCCACGAAGGTGGAAGCGCCATGTGGCGAAGGAGTAGCCGAAAGTGCTTCTGACGACGAGCGAAGAGGTGATGACCGCCGCCAGCACCAGCGCGGTGATGGGAAAGTCGCCGGTGATCTCCAGCGCCAGGAAGGTCGTCGTCAGCGGCCCGCCGATGATGGCGACGGCAAGCGAGCTCATGCCGACCACGGCGTAAACGACCGGCGTCAGTGTCGCGTCCGCGAAGTAGGGTGCGGAATAGGCGAAGAGCTTGCCCAGCAGGGCGCCCATGAAGAGCGAGGCGAAGAACAGGCCGCCCCTGAAGCCCGAGCCGATCGAGATCGCGGAGGCGAAAGATTTCAGCAGGAAGAGACTGACGAGCGCGGGAATCGTCACCTCGCGGGCGAGGTTCAGATGCAGCGCGCCATGACCTGCCGCAAGCACCTGCGGCGAGACCAGCGCCAGCAGGCCGACGACGATGCCGCCGAGCGCTGGTCGGAAGGGCGGAGCGATTGAGCTCTTGCGTGCCAGTTCCTCAACGAAGGAGACGCCCTGCATCACCAGGATGCCGACGCCGGCGCAGAAGGCGCCGAGCAGCACGGCAGGCACGTAATCCGCCGGCGCGACCGTGCCGAAGCTGCCGATGTCGATAACGAAATCGCTGCCGGCGAGGAGCCGTGCGACCAGCGTTGAGACCAGCGCGGCAACGACGACCGGTGTCAGCGACACGATCGAATAGGTGCCGATGATCAGCTCGAAAGCATAGAAGGCGCCGGCTAGGGGAGCGTTGAAGGCGGCAGCGATTGCGCCCGCCGCGCCGCAGCCGACGAGTGTGCGCTGATCCGCACGACGAAGCTGCAGTTTCAGCCCAAATTTCGAGGCGATACCGGCGGCAAGCTGCGTATAGCCGGCCTCGAGCCCCACTGACGCGCCGAAGCCATTGGAGACGAGGTTCTGGATGCTGACGAGGATACTGTCGGTCAGTGACAGGCGGCCGCCATGCAACGCATTGGCCTCGATCGGGTCGACCATCGGCTTCTTGCGCCATCTGGCGAGAATGAAGATGAGGAGACCGAGCAAGACGCCGCCGGCGACGGGAGCTGTAAGCAGCAGGAGCTTATTGTCGATCTGAGAGGCACTGAGCCGGGTCGTGACGTCGATGCCGAAGATCAGCCTGTGCATTTCCTCGGAGACGAGTCTCATGGCGGTGACCGCAAGCCCCGATGCGACACCGACGAGCGCGCCGGCAAAGACCATGCCCATCTCGCTGCGTCGGGCGAGCGCCCGCAATCGGCCGATATCAAAAAAGATGGTGAGAGGGCCGAGGCGGCGGATATGCATTCTGGAGAGCATCATAGGACAACTAGGCGGCAGGAGTGGCGGTCAAGGCCGGCGGGCGGCCTCCGCATGCTTGCCAATTGCGGCAGAATACCGGCGCAGCAGTAAAGTTTTTATGACGTAAGTCTCTGATTAAAAACGACAATGTTGGTAGTGTAAGTCGAGATGAACGCCTTGTCCGCCTCCGGCTGATTGACATGGCAGGGGTGGGCGCCTAACCATGCATTATCATAACGGATGGTTTCGGATCGACATGCGTCGATCCGGATGAAAAGGGAATGTGAAGGGGCGGACCCAAACAGGGCGTTCTCATCACAGCCGACCCCGCGACTGTAGAGCGGTCAGGGTCTTCCGTCCGGTGTTTGGGCCAATTCATGGCTGTTTCGCATGTCGCGGAATGGGTGAGGCGGCAAGGGCGCCGGAAAAGCCACTGGAAATGCATCGTGATCAGCCGGGGCAGGACGCCTCTATTTCTACGAATCGTCCGCCTTTTCACGAAATGCAGCCGGGAAGGCGAGGGAGATCCGCTGGCACGATCAGGGCGACCTCAATGGTCGCTCCGGTCGCGGCCGAGACCCGCGAGCCAGGAGACCTGCCATGCGTGCCGGGCGAGAAGCCCACCCTGGGGTATTGTTCCCCACCGCCAGCACGGAGGTTTGCATGGCTGAAAGAGAAGTTCTGCGTTCGCATGCCGCGAACGTTTTTGCTGTCCGTCGCAGTCCGCTCCAGATCGGACCGTGCTTCCCATGAGTGGATCCATCACCGGCACCGCCTTCGTTCTCGGCGGTGCGCGTTCCGGCAAATCCCGTTTCGCCGAGCAGCTTGTCACCGACAGCCGCTTGGAGCGCCATTACGTCGCGACCGGCCGTGCCTGGGATGACGAGATGCGTGAGCGCATCGATAAGCACAAGGCAGACCGGGGCCCGCTCTGGGCGACGCATGAGGAGCCTCTTGAGCTCGTCGCATGTCTTTCCGCGATCGACGGCGAGGGCCGGGCGATCCTCGTCGACTGCCTGACACTCTGGGTTACCAATCTGATGATGGAAGAGCGCGACATGGCGGCGGAATTTACCGCGCTTGCCGGCTGGCTGCCGAAAGCCAGGGCGCGCCTCGTCCTCGTTTCCAATGAAGTCGGCCTCGGCATCGTGCCGGAAAACCACATGGCGCGGGATTTCCGTGACCACGCCGGAAGGCTGCACCAGATGATCGCGGCGGAAGCCGCGGAAGTGTATTTTATCGCGGCGGGTCTGCCGCTGAAAATGAAGGGTTGAGTCCTATGAACCAGCAGAAAATTCCCGCAACGGTCATCACCGGCTTCCTCGGCGCGGGCAAGACGACGATGATCCGCAATCTTCTTTCCAACACGGGCGGCAAGAAGATCGCACTGATCATCAACGAGTTCGGCGATCTCGGCGTCGATGGCGACGTGCTGAAGGGCTGCGGGGCGGAAAACTGCACGGAAGACGACATCATCGAGCTCACCAACGGCTGCATCTGCTGCACCGTCGCCGACGATTTCATCCCGACCATGACGAAGCTTCTGGAGCGCGAGCAGCGCCCGGACCACATCGTCATCGAGACCTCCGGCCTTGCCTTGCCGCAGCCGCTCGTCGCCGCCTTCAACTGGCCGTATATCCGCAGCGAAGTGACGGTCGATGGCGTCATCACCGTGGTCGACAGCGCAGCTGTGGCGGCGGGCCGTTTCGCCGACGATCACGACGCCGTCGATGCGCTGCGCGCCGAGGATGCGTCGCTCGACCACGAAAGCCCGATCGAAGAACTCTTCGAGGACCAGCTGACCTGCGCGGATCTGATCGTTCTGAACAAGACGGATCTCCTCGATACCGCCGGCCTCGGCCGCGTGCGCCAGGAGGTAACCTCCCGCATTGCCCGCAAGCCTGTCATGATCGAGGCGAGGAACGGCGAGGTTCCGGCAGGCGTGCTGCTCGGCCTCGGCATTGGCACGGAGGCGGATATCGCCAACCGCAAGTCCCATCACGAGCTGGAGCATGAGGATGGCGCGCCGCACGACCACGACGAGTTCGACAGCTTCGTCGTCGAGCTTGGCGCGATCGCCGATCCGGCAGGCTTCGTCGAAAAGCTGAAGGCGGTGATTGCGGAACACGACGTTCTGCGCCTGAAGGGCTTTGCCGACGTGGCTGGAAAGCCGATGCGCCTGCAGATCCAGGCTGTCGGCAGCCGCATCGACCAGTATTTCGACCGTGCATGGGCAAATGGCGAAACGCGCGGCACGCGCCTCGTCGTCATTGGCCTGCACGAGATGGATCAGGCTGTTGTCCGCAAGGCCATTGAGGCGCTCGTTTAAGGCTCGGCCATGCACCTCCTTCTAGCCCAGAAAGGAACGATCAGCGACGGCGACGAGGCGATCGACCTTGGCCAGTCGCCCGGCGATATCCTGTTCCTTTCGGCGGCGGATACCGAACTTGCGGCAATCGCCGCTGCGCACGGCCAGAGCGGAGGGAAACCCTTCACGCTTCGGCTCGCCAGTTTGATGAGCCTCAAGCACCCGATGTCCGTCGATGCCTATATCGAGCGGACCGCGCGGCGTGCGAAGCTGATCATCGTCCGTGCGCTCGGCGGGGCGAGCTACTTCCACTACGCGCTGGAAGCACTGCACGCTGCGGCGGCACGCCACGGCGCGATGATTGCCGTGCTGCCGGGGGATTCCAAGCCGGATGCCGGGCTGACGCCGTTCTCGAATGTGCCGCTCGATGATCTGAATGCACTTTGGGCTTATCTGATCGAAGGCGGCGACGAGAATTCGCGGCGTCTGCTGGACTATGCTGCCGCGATGCTTTCGGGCGGCGCCGAAAAGCCTGCCGCTGCCGCGCCCCTGATGAAGGCGGGCATCTGGTGGCCGGGCAGGGGCGTTGTCAGTGTGGAGGAGTGGCGAGCTCTCTCCGAGTCGCTCTTCTCCCCAGCGGGGAGAAGATGCCCGGCAGGGCAGATGAGGGGGGCGAGCGACGCGAGGAGCGAACAGGGCCAGGAGGGCGAAGTTGGCGATTGCCGCGCTGCCCCCTCATCCGACTCTTCGGGCCACCTTCTCCCCGCTGGGGAGAAGGGAAGTTCCTGCGACCCCCCCACCGTCGCCATCAGCTTCTACCGTGCGCTCGTCCAGAGCGGCGAGACGAAACCCGCCGAAGCGCTGATCGAAGCGCTGGCGGCAGAGAACCTACGCCCTCTGCCCGTCTTTGCCTACAGCCTCAAGGACCCTGTCTCCACTGGCATTCTGGAAACGGTCTTTGCCGAAGCGAAGCCCGATGTCGTCATCAACACCACCGGCTTTGCCGTGTCCGCGCCCGGCGCCGACCGCGCGCCGACCGTGCTGGAATCAAATGGCGCCGTCGTTCTTCAGGCGATTTTCTCAGCCTCATCAAGAGAGGCATGGGCCTCCTCGTCCCAAGGTCTTTCCGCCCGCGACCTCGGCATGAATGTCGCACTTCCCGAGGTCGACGGCCGCGTTCTCTCGCGTGCGGTCTCCTTCAAATCGGCCGCCCGCTATGATGCGGCTGTCGAGGCGAATATCGTTGCCAGCGAGCCTGACGAAGGCCGAATGCGCTACACGGCCAAACTTGCGGCCAACTGGGCGCGCCTGCGAAACCGACAAGCTGCAGATCGGCGGATCGCACTGGTGATGGCGAACTACCCGAACCGCGACGGCCGTCTCGGCAACGGCGTCGGTCTCGATACGCCGGCCGGCACGATCGAGGTGCTGAAGGCGTTGCGGGATACGAGCTACGCGATTGCCGATTTCCCGGCGAATGGCGATGCCCTGATGCGTCATCTCTCCGAAGGCCCGACCAATTCGGGCCGGGACGGCAAGGTGATCCGCGAAACGCTTTCCTTGAGTCGATACAAGGCGTTCTTCGCATCGCTTCCCAAAAAGATTCAAGAAGATATCGAAGCTCGCTGGGGTGGTCCCGAGGCCGATCCCTATTTCGCGGATGGCAGTTTCGCTCTGCCCTTCACTCGCTTCGGAAACATGCTCATCGGCATCCAGCCGGCGCGCGGCTACAACATCGATCCGAAGGAAAGCTATCATTCGCCGGATCTCGTGCCACCGCATGGCTATCTCGCCTTCTATGCCTTCCTGCGGCAGGAATTCGATACCGATGCGGTGATCCATATGGGCAAGCACGGCAATCTGGAATGGTTGCCCGGCAAGGCGCTGGCGCTTTCCGAGGAATGCTACCCCGAAGCGATTCTCGGCCCGCTGCCGCATCTCTACCCCTTCATCGTCAACGATCCGGGCGAGGGCACGCAGGCCAAGCGCCGCTCGAGCGCCGTCATCATCGATCACCTCACGCCGCCGCTGACCCGAGCCGAAAGCTATGGCCCGCTGAAAGACCTGGAGGCGCTGGTCGACGAATATTACGAAGCCTCCGGCAGCGATCCGCGGCGCATAAGATTGCTCAGCAAACAGATCCTCGATCTCGTCGCCGACATCGGCCTGGACAAGGATGCGGGCATCGCAAAAGGCGAAAGCGAAAACGAAGCGCTGAGGAAGCTCGATGCCTATCTCTGCGACCTGAAGGAAATGCAGATCCGCGACGGATTGCACATCTTCGGGATCGCGCCGGAGGGCCGCCTGCTGACCGATCTGACCGTGGCGCTCGCCCGCGTGCCGCGTGGGCTGGGCGAGGGCGGCGATCAGAGTTTGCAGCGGGCGATTGCAAGGGACTTGTTCGGAAACCCCTCCCCAACCCCTCCCCACAAGGGGGAGGGACTTAACCCGTTGCAGCCCTCTCGATCCAACTCCGTTGCCGAGGTTGCGGTAGATCGATTCAGCGAGGCGCCCGCGGGAAATCCCTCCCCCTTGTGGGGAGGGGTTGGGGAGGGGTCTTCCTTCGATCCCCTGGACTGCAACATGGCCGCCCCTTGGTCCGGTCCGAAACCGGCGATTCTCGCCGACATCTCCGATGCCCCGTGGCGCACCAACGGCGACACCGTCGAGCGCATCGAACTGCTTGCCGCAAAACTCGTCTCCGGTGAAACCCCATGCCCCGCCCTCTGGTCCCAAACCAGATCGGTCCTCACTGAAATCGAAGCCCGCCTGAAACCCTCGATCCTCGCCTGCGGCACGGCTGAAATCGACGGTCTCCTGCGCGGCCTCGATGGCAGCTTCGTCGAACCCGGCCCATCCGGTGCTCCGACGCGCGGGCGGCCTGATGTGCTGCCGACCGGCCGGAACTTCTACTCCGTCGACAGCCGCGCCGTTCCGACGCCTGCAGCCTACGAGCTCGGCAAGAAATCGGCCGAGCTGCTGGTACGCCGTTATGTGCAGGATCACGGCGAGTGGCCGATTTCATTCGGCCTCACGGCTTGGGGCACCTCGAACATGCGCACCGGCGGCGACGACATCGCCCAGGCGCTGGCGCTGATCGGCGTCAAACCGGTCTGGGACATGACTTCGCGCCGCGTCACCGGCTACGAGATCATTCCACCCGCGCTGCTTCGGCGCCCGCGCGTCGACGTGACGTTGCGCATCTCCGGCTTTTTCCGCGATGCGTTTCCAGAGCAGATCGCATTGTTCGACAAGGCGATCCGTGCGGTCGGCATGCTGGACGAGGATGCTGCCGACAATCCGATCGCCGCCCGCATGCGCGGCGAGGTGGCGCGGCTTGCGGCAGCCGGGCTCGACGAGGCCTCCGCCCTGAAACGCGCCGGCTACCGTATCTTTGGCTCGAAACCCGGCGCCTATGGCGCGGGCCTGCAGGCGCTGATCGACGAGAAGGGCTGGGAGCGGCGTGCTGATCTGGCGGAGGCCTATCTCGTCTGGGGCAGCTATGCCTATGGTGCGGCGGAAGAGGGCCGGGCCGAGCGCGGGATCTTCGAGGAGCGGTTGCGCTCGATCCAGGCCGTCGTGCAGAATCAGGACAACCGCGAGCACGACCTGCTCGATAGCGACGACTACTACCAGTTCGAAGGGGGCATGGCGGCTGCGGCCGAACATCTGGGGACCAGTCGCCCGGCGATCTATCACAACGATCATTCGCGGCCGGAAAAGCCGGTCATTCGCTCGCTCGAAGAAGAGATAGGCCGCGTCGTGCGCGGGCGCGTCGTCAATCCGAAATGGATCGACGGCGCCATGCGTCATGGCTACAAGGGTGCCTTCGAGATCGCCGCGACGGTCGACTACCTTTTTGCCTTCGCGGCGACGACCGGTGCTGTCGGCAACCATCACTTCGAAGCGGTCTATCAGGCTTTCGTCGCCGATCCCAAGGTCCGCGATTTCATGGCGGCGAAGAACCCGGCGGCGCTTGCGGAAATGAAGGAGCGGCTGCTCGAGGCGATCGACCGCAATCTCTGGACCCCGCGCAGCAACTCGGCGCGCTTCGACCTTGCGTCAACGCCTCACACTGAAACGGCCAAAATTCGATTGGAAAAATGATGAGCGAAGAACCAGCAGAGACCAGCGAAAAGGACGATGCACGTCACGCCGAAAAGATGGCGAAGAAGAAGGCCGCGCGCGACAAGATCATGGCGACCAAGACGGACGAGAAGGGCCTGATCATCGTCCATACCGGCAAAGGCAAAGGCAAATCCTCGGCTGCCTTCGGCATGATCTTCCGCCACATCGCCCACGGCAAGCCGTCGGCGGTCGTGCAGTTCATCAAGGGTGCGATGTGGACCGGCGAGCGCGATCTGATCGAGAAGCACTTCTCCGACGTCTGCCAATTCCACACCATGGGCGAGGGCTTCACGTGGGAAACGCAGGACCGCGCCCGCGACGTGGCGGCGGCTGCTGCCGCTTGGGAGAAGGCGAAGGAGCTGATTCGCGACGAACGCAATTCCATGGTGCTGCTCGACGAGATCAACATTGCCCTGCGCTACGACTATCTGGACGTCAACGAGGTGATTGCCTTCCTCAAGGCCGAGAAGCCCTACATGACGCACGTCGTACTGACCGGCCGGAACGCCAAGGACGAACTGATCGAGATTGCCGATCTCGTGACCGAGATGGAGCTGATCAAGCATCCGTTCCGCTCGGGCATCAAGGGCCAGCCGGGCGTGGAGTTCTGACGACGCAATCGCGGCTTGGTGATTTGACAGCGGCACGGCTTGCCTCAAGAGTTCTGCCAGTTTTTGAGCGGGCGGAGGGTGCTGTGAAAATGTTGTCGAGCAAGATGAAGGGTCCGGCTGTCGCGGCTGCCGGCTCGCTGTTGATTGCCGTTCTCGGCTTCTCTTCCGCGCATGCGACGATCGTCGATGATTGGAACACGGTCAAGGCACCGGCAGCACCCGAGCTGAAGTCGGTGACGGTCAACAGTTCCGACACGGCGCTTCTGCTGCTCGATTTCAACGGCGCGCAGAATCCCGACAAGGGACCGTGCAACAGCAAGACCAAACCGCGCTGCCTCGCCTCGCTGCCGCAGGTCGAGAAGCTGATGAAAGCGGCTCGCTCGGCAGGGGTGCCTATCATCTACAGTATAACGGCAAATGCCACGCCCGCCGATATCGCGACTGTGCTTGCCCCCAAGGATGGCGACGCAGTCGTGAAGTCTGGCGCCAACAAGTTCATCAATACCGATCTCGAAAAGATACTGGCCGGCAAGGGCATCAAGACCGTGATCGTGACGGGGACCGCATCCGAGGGTGCTGTCCTGAATACGGCCGCCTATGCGGCCCTCAAGGGCATGAATGTCATCTTGCCGGTCGACGGCATGTCGTCCACCGATCCTTACGCCGAGCAATATGTGGCCTGGCACTTCGCCAATGCGCCCGGGGTTTCCGCCAAGACGACGCTGACGAAGATCGACGACATCAAGTTCGAGAAGTCCAACTAGAGACCGAGCCAGACACGTAGCGGATTTACCGGATCGGCGATTAGCTTGATCGCAAAGGCGATGCAGACGACGACGAGCAGCGGCTTGATAAGCCTTGCGCCAATGCGCATGGCAAGCCGTGAGCCTACCTGGGCGCCGAGGAACTGGCAGAACCCCATCAGTAGGCCAATTTTCCAGAGCGTCGCGCCGAAGGAAGCGAAGACGATCAGCGCGCCGACATTCGAGCCGAGATTGAGAAGTTTCGTGTGCGCGGTTGCCTTGAGCATGCCGAAGCCGGCAAGCGTCACGAAGGAGAGCATCAGGAAGGAGCCGGTGCCGGGGCCGAAAACGCCGTCATAAAAGCCGATTGCCGGCACCAGCGTCAGGCCGAATGCAAAAGGCGTTATCCGGCGATGCGTGTCGTTGTCGCTGAGGTTCGGCTTGAAGGCGAAGTAGATCGCGATGGCGACGAGCAGCACCGGCATGACGGCCTGCAGGACTTCACCCGGAACGATGGTCGCGAGTGCTGCGCCGAGCGCGCCGCCCATGACCGCCATCATTGCCATGGGAAGCTGCTCCTGCAGGTTCACATGTCCTTTCTGGGCATAGGCGAGTGTCGCGGAGGCCGCGCCGAACATCGATTGCACCTTGTTCGTGCCAAGCGTCTGCAGCGGCGGAATGCCGGCGATCAGCATCGCAGGCACGGTGATGAGCCCGCCGCCGCCTGCAATGGAATCGACGAAACCGGCAAAGAACGCCGCGATGCAGAGGAGAAGAAGCAGATGAAGGGCGATATCGGGCAAGGCGGGGAACTCGAAAACTGGGGCTGCGCCTTGTTGCATTTCCAGCCTTGGCCTGCAATGGCTGGAGACACATAGACGCGTTATTTCAAGGGCCGATGACCGGGATCAAATTCGATATCTCACACCGCCATGTGCTTGGCCTCGGTTGCGAGCGCGGGACACCGGCCGATGAGGTTCTGACGCTCGCGGCCGAAGCCCTGCGGCTGGCTGGGTTGGCGCCCGGCAATCTTGCGGCGGTAGCCTCCATCGACGGCCGTGCTGAGGAGCCTGCCGTTCTTGAGGCCGCTGCGCGCCTCGGCGTACCGGTGCTGTTTTTCAGCGCCGCACGGCTCGAGGAGGAGACGCCGAGGCTCAAGAACCCTTCCGACGTCGTTTTTGCCCGCGTCGGGTGCCACGGCGTTGCCGAGTCCGCCGCATTGGCCGCCGCCGGTGAGATGGCCGAGCTCGCGGTACCCAAGATAAAATCGCCACACGCCACCGCAGCGATCGCCCGCACGCTGTTGCAGAAAGAATAGCGGGCGTTATGGTGTTGCCACTTCGCTCGCCATCCTCGCGCGTTGGCAAATAGCACTAAAAGGAAATTTCATGCACAAGGTCATTTATGACACCGATCCGGGCGTCGACGACGCCATGGCGCTCCTCTTCCTGCACCGTCATCCGGACATCGATCTGATCGGCATCACGACGGTCTTCGGCAATGCCTCGATCGAGACGACGACGCGCAACGCGCTGTTTTTGAAGCGTGAATGGAATATCCCGGCACCGGTTGCCAAGGGGGCGAATGCAACGATCGATCCGTCCCGGAGGGAGATCGGTTGGCCGACCCACGTCCACGGCGAAGATGGCCTCGGCAATATCGATGTGCCGGAAACCATCGATCTGCCGCTCGATCCGCGTCCGGCCTATAGGTTCATCATCGATACCGTGCGCGCCAATCCCGGCGAGGTAACACTCGTTGCCGTCGGCCGCATGACGAACCTTGCGTTGGCGCTGAGAGAAGATCCGGAGATCGCCAGGCTGGTGAAGGCCGTCGTCATCATGGGCGGCAATTTTTATGTGCACGGCAACGTCTCGCCCGTCGCCGAAGCCAATATCCACGGTGACCCGGAAGCGGCCGACATCGTCATGACCGCGCCCTGGAAGGTGGCCGTCATCGGTCTCGACGTCACCGCCGTCACCACGATGAGCCGCGGCTATCTCGGCGAGATGGCGGCACGCGGCGACGAGGCCGTCAGGCTGCTCGACGCTCTCTCACAAGATTACATCGACTTCTATAAGCATGCGGTCGACGACGGCATGATGGTGCATGACAGCTGCGCCTGCGTCTACCTCGTGGCGCCGGAACTCTTCACGACGATGACCGGCCCGGTTCGCGTCGTCTGCGGTGGTATCGCCGATGGTCAGACGATCTTGAAGCCGGATGGCCGGCGCTTCCCGCCGGGCGAATGGGATGGCCGTCCGAGCCAAATCGTGTGCACCGGCATCGAGTCGGAAAAGGTGATCGGCCTCATTCGCGAAACGCTGCTGCGCGTTTGATGAATTGCGGACCGGCCGGGTCTCCGGCCGGTCCGCTCTTGTCGAATCCGATCAATGGGATGGCGCGCTTTCCTTTCATCCGGATACAGCGTCTTCGAAAATTGAGTCGGCTTCCATTTCGCACCTGCGCCCGGATTCTACGGTTGCCGTTGACCTAGTCTGCCGCCGGGCATAGACCACCAGGATGATTGAAAACGCATTCTTACATCTGCCGGTGCTGGAGCCGGGCAGCGTCTGGCTCGTGGGCGCCGGGCCGGGCGACCCTGGGCTGCTGACGCTGCTTGCCGCAAAGGGAATGGCAGAAGCCGATGCGATCGTTCACGACGCGCTGGTGAATGAGGAATGCCTGAAGCTCGCCCGGCCCGACGCAGTTCTCGAATATGCCGGCAAGCGGGGCGGCAAGCCTTCCGCCAAGCAGCGCGATATCTCACTTCGCCTGGTCGAGCTCGCGCGCGCCGGCAAGCGTGTGCTGCGGCTGAAGGGCGGTGATCCTTTCGTCTTCGGCCGCGGCGGCGAGGAGGCGCTGACGCTGGTCGAGCACAACATTCCGTTCCGCATCGTGCCCGGCATCACGGCGGGTATCGGCGGCCTCGCCTATGCGGGCATTCCCGTCACCCATCGCGACGTCAATCACGCCGTCACCTTCCTGACCGGCCACGATTCCTCCGGCATCGTGCCGGACGCGGTCAACTGGGAAGCGATCGGTCGCGGCTCGCCGGTCATCGTCATGTATATGGCGATGAAGCACATTGCGCAGATCAGCGCCAATCTGATTGCAGCGGGCCGTAAGCCGTCGGAGCCCGTCGCCTTCGTCTGCAATGCGGCCACGCGCGGTCAGCAGGTGCTGGAGACCACACTTGGCGAGGCACCGGCGGCCGTGGCCGCATCCGGCCTTGAGCCGCCCGCTGTCGTCGTCGTCGGCGAGGTCGTGAGGCTGCGCTCCTCGCTTGATTGGCTAGGCGCGCTGGCGGGACGCCGGCTTGAGCCCGATCCGTTCCGGGACACCGAAGGCAGGGTGACGGCATGAGCGGGCTCTTGATCGCCGCGCCGTCTTCCGGTTCTGGCAAAACCACGATCACGCTCGGCCTGCTTCGAGCGCTTCGCAACCGCGGCGTCGCCATCGCCCCCGGCAAGGCCGGCCCGGATTATATCGATCCTGCATTTCACTCGGCAGCCAGCGGAACGCCGTGCCTGAATTTCGATGCCTGGGCAATGCGGCCGGAACTGATTTCCGCCAATGCCGCGCTGCATCGGAGCGGCGACCGCATCCTCGTCATCGAGGCGATGATGGGGCTTTTCGACGGCGCTGCCGATGGCACGGGCTCTCCCGCCAACCTCGCTGCGATGATGGGCCTTTCCGTCGTTCTCGTCGTCGACGCGTCGCGGATGTCGCACTCGGTCGCGCCGCTCGTCACCGGCTTTGCGGGTTTTCGCGCCGATGTCCGCATCGCCGGCGTCATCCTCAACAAGGTAGGCAGCGATCGGCACGAGGCGATGCTGCGCCACGCGTTGGATGCGATCCGCATGCCGGTGGTTGCGGTCATTCGCAGCGACAAGACGCTGGTCCTGCCGGAGCGGCATCTGGGCCTCGTCCAGGCCGGCGAACATCAGGGGCTCGAAGCCTTCATCGAGCATGCGGCCGAGGCAGTCTCGGTCGATTGCAATTTCGAATTTCTTCTGCGGGTCGCGCGGCAGGGCCTCAACACCCCCTCTATCGCCAATATCCGTCGGCTTCCGCCGCTCGGAACTCACATTGCCGTCGCCCGCGATATCGCCTTTGCCTTTTCCTACGAACATATGCTGCTCGGTTGGCGCCGGCGGGGAGCGACGATCTCCTTCTTCTCGCCGCTTGCCGATGAGGCGCCCGCTGCCGATGCCGATGCAATCTACCTGCCCGGCGGCTACCCGGAGCTGCATGCCGGAGAAATCGCAGGCGCCCGGAACTTTCGCCGACGGATGATGGAGGCCGCAGGGCGCGGCACGCGCATCTATGGCGAGTGCGGCGGCTACATGGTGCTCGGAGAAGGGCTGATCGACGCCGATGGCAAACGGCACGAAATGCTCGGCCTGCTGCCGGTCGTCACGAGCTATGAGGAGCGCAGCCGCCACCTCGGTTATCGCCGCGTTCAGCCGGTCGACGAGTCGTTCTTCGGCCACCCGATGACGGCCCATGAATTTCATTTTTCGAATGTCGTCCGGGAAGGCGAGGCCGACCGGCTCTTCCGAGTCCGCGACGCGCTCGGGACCGATCTCGGTGAGGCTGGCCTTCGCCGCGGCCAGATCGCAGGGTCCTACATGCATCTGATCGACCTTGCCGGAGCGCCTGCATGAGCGCTCCGATCGTCCACGGCGGCGGGATCACTGCTGCCGCCGCCGCTTTCGGCGGAAGGCCGGAGGACTGGCTCGATCTGTCGACCGGCATCAACCCATGTCCGGTTGCGCTGCCCGCCATCCCCGCTGCATCATGGCATCGCCTGCCCGACAAGCATCTGGTGCAATCCGCTGTGCTCGCTGCCCGCGACTACTATCGCAGCGGTGCTCTCCTGCCGCTGCCTGTTCCGGGCACGCAATCGGTCATTCAGCTGCTGCCGCGGCTGGTCGAGTCCGGCAGGCGGGTGGCGATCGTTTCGCCGACCTACGGGGAATACCAGAAGGCGTTCGAATCCGCGGGCTTCATCGTGGATATGGTCGATGGCATCGCCGCCATCGATGACGGGCATGCGCTTGCCGTTGTCGTCAATCCGAACAATCCCGATGGCCGAAGCCACGGAGCCGACGAACTGGCCGCGCTGCATAATCGGCTCAAAGGGCAGGGCGGCTATCTCGTTGTCGACGAAGCCTTTGGCGATATGGAATCGGACGGGAGCCTTGCGCCTCTGGCGTCACAGCTTTCAAATCTCGTCATCTTCCGTTCGTTCGGAAAGTTCTTCGGGCTAGCAGGTCTGCGGCTTGGCTTCGTCATCGCAGTCGGCGGGATCCGCGAGCGTTTTGAGGATTGGCTTGGCCCCTGGGCGGTATCCGGTCCGGCGCTATCGCTTGCCGCATCCCTGCTGCGGGCGGATACCGGCCCGATTGTCCGCAGGATCGCCGAGCGCCATGATGCGCTGCAGGACGTGCTGAAAAGGTCCGGTTTGAAAATCGCCGGCGGCACTGCGCTCTTTGCACTCGTTGAAGACGGCCGTGCAGGCGACATTCACACACACCTCTGCCGCCATCATATTCTCGTCCGCAAGTTTGACTATGCGCCGGATTGGCTGCGCTTCGGCCTCTCGCCCGATCCTGTCGCCGACCAGAGACTGGCGGCCGCTTTGGAAAGCTTCGACGGATGATGATCGACGAAAATCTCCTTGTCCTTTTGCTGGCGCTCCTGCTGGATTGGATTGTCGGTGATCCCGATTGGCTCTGGTCGCGGAGTCCGCATCCCGTCGCCATCTTCGGCAAGGCGATCTCGCATTTCGACCGGCAATTCAACAGCGAGACGCTGACGAAGGCCGAGCGGCGGCTGAACGGCACCGTTTCCATCACCATTTTGCTTGCGCTTAGTGCCGCCGCAGGTGTTGTGCTTCATGAGTTTTTCGGCCTGCTCGGCTTTGTCGGTATTCTGCTCGAGGTCGTCTGCGTCGCCATCCTGCTCGCGCAGAAGAGCCTTTCGGACCATGTGTCTGCTGTGGCGGACGCCCTGCGCGGAGAGGGAATCTTCGCCGGCCGCAAAGCCGTCTCGCGCATTGTCGGCCGCGATCCCGAAATCCTGGATGAGGCGGGCGTGTGTCGTGCTGCGATCGAAAGTCTCGCCGAAAACTTCTCCGATGGCGTCGTTGCGCCGGCCCTCTGGTATGCATTGCTCGGGCTGCCCGGACTGTTCATGTACAAGATGTTGAATACCGCCGACTCCATGATCGGCCACAAGTCGGACAAGTATGTGGATTTCGGCTGGGCGGCGGCGCGCCTCGATGATGTCGCAAACTGGCCTGCCGCACGTCTTTCGATTCTGCTGATCGCCGCAGGAGCCTGGCTTCGGCGCGGAGGGCGCGCCTGCCGCGACGCCTTCAAGATTGCGATCCGCGACGGCGGCCTTCACCGGTCGCCAAATTCCGGCCGGCCTGAAGCGGCGATGGCCGGAGCACTGAATATTCAACTTGCGGGTCCGCGTGTCTATTCCGGCATCCTGGTCAAGGAGCCGATGATCAACGGCGGCGGTCGCGCCATTGCTACCGTCGAAGATGTCGAAGATGCTCTTGGGGTATTCAACGCGAGTTGCATGGTACTGGCGATCGCTGTGTTTCTGATTTTCTTTGCCCTGCTCTGAGGCACGCGTCATCACTGGTAAAATGCGGATGGCGCTTCCGAAAGCCGGCCTGCGCGGCTCCCGGCGCTTTGCTGCTTTGCTGTTTCGGCAACAGCTGTACGCCAAAATTTAGAGCAGACCGTCCGAAAGCATTGGCTTTTGAACCGGATTTGCCTATGAGGGGGATAAATCCGTCATTCAAAGAGGTACAGTGCGTGACCGCTACATTCGATAAAGTCGCCGACATCATAGCCGAAACCAGCGAGATCGACCGCGACACGATCAAGCCGGAAAGCCATACGATCGACGACCTCGGTATCGATAGCCTCGACTTCCTCGATATCGTTTTCGCCATCGACAAGGAATTCGGCATCAAGATCCCGCTCGAAAAGTGGACGCAGGAAGTCAACGAGGGCAAGGTTTCCACCGAAGAATACTTCGTGCTGAAGAACCTTTGCGCCAAGATCGACGAGCTTCGCGCCGCCAAGGCCTGAACGCTACCGCTGAATTTTTTTCCGCCCTGCCTCTGCGAACCGTAGCGGCCGGGCGGTTTTGTTCCTAACTAGGCGTCTTCGGCGGTTTCTTTTCCGCCGGGCCGGAGGATCCGATGCTGCTGGAATATTTCCAGATGATTGACCGCATAGAAACGGTTGACCTCGAAAAGGGGACGCTCAAGGCACGTTCGGTCGTGCCGGCGAAAAGCCCTGTCTTTGAAGGCCATTTTCCAGGCATGCCGCTCGTTCCGGGCGTTCTTCTCATCGAAACCATGGCGCAGGCATCCGGCATGCTGGTGCTGGCGGCGACAGACTTTGCCGCGATGCCCTTCTTGATGTCGGTCGATGGCGCCAAGATGCGCACCTTTGTCGAGCCCGAGGCGGTTCTCGACATCGAGGCGGTTCTGGAGCATGACGGGTCTGGCTTTGCCGTGACCAAGGCCAAGATCACGAGCGGCGGCAAGAAGGTCTGCGATGCGCAATTGAAGCTGCGTACCATGCCTTTCAGTGAGATTCCGCTTGGCGATATCGTGAAGAAGCGCGCGAGCGAAGTAGGCCTTATGGATGCAATCGCTCGACAGGGAGTGAAGGGATGAGCAAGGCTCAAAATGATGTCGTCATTACCGGCGTTGGTATTGTCACCTGTCAGGGCGTCGGCACGGAGGCGCATGTCGCGCTGCTGACTGCCAGCCGCGCGCCGGAGCCGGTCGTCGAGGCCGAGAAGTTCAAACCTTATCCGGTCCACCCGCTGCCCGAAATCGACTGGTCAGAGCAGATCGCCAAGCGAGGCGATCAGCGGCAGATGGAAAACTGGCAGCGGATCGGCGTCTTTGCCGCCGGCCTCGCGCTCGATGACGCAGGTTTCAAGGATGATGCGGCGGCCTGCGGCACCATGGACATGATCGTGGCGGCCGGCGGCGGCGAGCGCGACATCAATGTCGATACGCTGATCGTCGACGAGGGCCTGAAGCGCAATGACCGCGAGCTGCTGCTCAATGAGAAGTTGACCACGGAACTGCGTCCGACGCTCTTTCTGGCGCAGCTTTCCAACCTGCTCGCCGGCAATATCTCGATCGTGCACAAGGTCACCGGCTCCTCGCGTACCTTCATGGGCGAGGAAGCGGCCGGCATCTCCGCCGTCGAGACTGCATTCTACCGGATCAAGTCCGGCGAGTCCTCGCATGCGCTTGTCGGCGGCGCTTTTGCCGCCGAGCGCCAGGACATGATCCTGCTCCCGGAATCGATCGGTGCCCACGCGCAGGGCAATTGGGCTCCCCTTTGGTCCCGCAAGGACGGTGAAGGCGGCGGCATGATCCTGGGAACGGCGGGTGCGTTCCTCGTGCTCGAATCGCGCAAGCACGCCGAAGAGCGCGGCGCTCATATCTATGCCACGGTCGATTCCATCGAAGGCGATCGCGGGAGCCGCAATGCCGGAAACTTCGAAGCCCGCCTCGAGCGCCTGCTTCGGCCAGCGAAGGCGCTGCCGCCGGAAAGCACCGCCATCTTCTCGGGCTCGACCGGCATGCATGATCTGGCGGCACGCGAGAAGGCGGTTCTCGAGCACCAGCTTCCGGGCGCGGCCGTCCGCGGCTTCGGCGGCGTTTCCGGCCATGCCATA
>NZ_JBNDHT010000036.1:0-51254 GCF_056755115.1 Rhizobium sp. SVR5-2C
CAATCGCATCTATCGGCTGTATCGCGAGGAAGGGCTTTCTGTTCGCAAACGGAAAGCCAGACGGCGTGCTGTCGGCACGCGTGCGCCGATCCTGGTCGAAGCGAAGGCAAATGCCCGATGGTCGCTGGATTTCGTGCATGACCAGTTTGCCTGCGGCAGACGCTTTCGCGTTCTCAACATCGTCGACGATGTGACGCGTGAATGCCTGGCAGCGATCGCCGATACGTCGATCTCCGGTCGCCGTGTCGCGCGAGAACTGACAACGCTGATCGAGCGGCGCGGCAAACCGGGGATGATCGTCTCTGACAACGGCACCGAACTCACGTCGAATGCCATCCTTGCCTGGTCGAAAGATCACAAGGTCGAGTGGCACTACATCGCGCCGGGAAAACCGATGCAGAACGGCTATGTCGAGAGTTTCAACGGCCGGATGCGCGACGAGCTGCTCAACGAAAGCTTGTTCTTCGGCCTCGACCATGCCCGCAGTGCTATTGCTGAGTGGGCCGAAGATTACAATAATTTCCGGCCGCACTCATCGCTCGGATACCAGACCCCGGCAGAATATGCCGGGTCCATCGCCGCAACCGGCTCCAACACTACGCAAGATGAAAGCTTCGCGTTTCCGCCGGTTGCTCACACCGCGCCATTTGGCGTATCCAAAACCATCGGGACTCTAATCGCAGCCGGATGAAACTTCAGTGGCAGGTCACTCACACCGCGCCACTTGGCGTATTCAAAACCGCCGAGGCTCTAATCGCCGTCGGATGAAAGTTCAGTGGCAGGTCACAGATGGCGTTTGACCACCATCTGGTGATGGGTTGACCCTGACTGCCGAACCCGTGGCCGCTCCCAAAGCGTATCTGGAAGACTGGTTGGTTCGGTAGCTCGGGCTTCCGATGACCGATAAAGCTTACGTGATTTTGCTCAGTGCAATCGCTTGGGTCTGACCCTGTGCATTGAGGAAGGTGCTCTCGAAAACGAGGGTTTCGTCACGCGCCACCGTGGTCTGTACTGTGGCGGTCTGACTTGCCAGCATCGGGCGAAGGAAGCTGGCCGACATTGACCCTCCGGACAACCAAGCCATGCCAGCGAGCCTCGTAAGCTCCTCCGAAAGCCAGCAAACGCTCATCAATCCTTGCACGACAACGTCGGTGAAGCCCATTTCGCGCGCTATTCTGCGATCCGTATGCAGATTGACGAACTCATCGACGAAGCCGGAGAAGATCGCCATCTGGCCTCTGTCAAATGACATCGTCCGCAAGGGCAGTCTCCCCTGCCGGGGTGGGTCTTCAGCGATTTTTTCGAGGATCGGCAGACTATCATCCCAAGCGGTAGAGAAGCTCACTCGCTCGCGAGAATCCGGATCGTCCGGAATTCCCGAACGATTTAGGTCGAACAATTCCGTGTTGATCTGCGACACGTACAGGCGGCCTGACTCGTCCCGTGCTTCACTGGCATGACGGAAGTACCCTTTCCCGCGTTTAGTGAATTTCTCCGTGTTCCGGCCGGAGAAGATCAACTCGGTGCCAGCCGGGACAGGAGCATAAAACACAAAATCCTCGTGCTGATGGAAGCCGCGGACGCGGCTTCGATCATATTGTGTCTGGTAGAACCACATCAATTCCTTGAGGATCATGGCACTAGGAGCGATCCGCCCCGAAAACGCGCTGTGATCGCGGAAATACCACGGGTCCTGGCAGTTCAATGCATAGCAATAGGCGTTGATCGCAGCGTCGTCCGCAGTATAGCGCACCGGCGCGGCCTCCTCCGGGACAACGACGTTTTCGAAGATCGGGTCACGAAGATGTTCACCTACCTTCCGTGATTGCAGATCGGGCAAAGCGTTCCAGTTGTCCATGACGTGTCCTCAGGTGATATCCAGAAGTCGCTTAAGCGGATGCGTCGCCGTCTTTCAGCCAACGGACTTCATCCTGGGTTAACGTGACACCGAGAGCACCGAGCGAGTCCCGAAGCTCCGTCAGGTTCGCAGGTCCGATGATCGGGAAGATCGGCAGATTTTGTGCGAGCAGATAGGCCAGTGCAATCTGTGCCGGCGTAACGCCTCCGCGCTTTGCGAGAGCATGGACTCGGTCGCGGCGAGCGAAGTTCAACTCGCTGTACCAACTCTTCACCATGACCGGGTCATCGAACTTGTCGCGACCTGCCCGGTCGGTGAAGAAGCCTCGCGCCTGGCTGGACCATGCAAATACCGGAGATTGCGTGCGTTCGAGCCACTTTACGCTAGCCTCATCCGACGCCGCGATGCAGCCTTCCCACATGGGCGCAACCATCTCCGCGAGACTGAAGTTGTTGGAAAGCAGCTCGAAGCCCTTTTTACCGTTCTTCGCAGCGTAGGCATTGGCCTCGTCCATCCGCCCGAGGGTCCAGTTAGAACCGCCGAACTTGCGGATACGACCTTCGGCCACCAGTTCGTCTAGCACGTCAACAAATTCGCCCACTGGGACGGCCGGATCGTCACGATGCATGAAGTAAAGATCGAGATAGTCGGTCCGTAGCCGGTCAAGCGATTCCACAAGCTGGGGGCGAATGGCCTGAGGTGTGCAATGTGGCGTGTGTGCACCCTTTCCAATGATGATCACGTCATCGCGGACACCGCGGTTCTCAATCCATTGACCCAACAGTTTGTCGACCGAACCCTGGCCATAGACATACGCGGTATCGAACACGGTGCCGCCGGCTTCGAAGAAGGCATCGTAGACCGTCGATGCCAGCGGAAGCGTCTTGAGCGCCATACCACCGATCACAATCCGCGAGGCTGGCTTACTGACATCCAAGCGCTCGTCGAAGATCATCTTGTGATCGGCCGCCTGAGCCAGCACGCGCCCCGAAATCGTGGTCTTCGATCCCAGCGTCTCTCCGGGATACGCGAGGCCAACCGCCTGACGCCAAGCATCCAATGCCGTCATGGTGCCGACAGTATCCTCGAGGGTTGGGACAGGCCACGATACCGAGCCGGACCGGACAGCTTCGACAAAATTATCGGCTTCGATCTCATAAAGCCAATTGTCTGTCTCCACCTTAACGGTCTCGGCCTCGCCCTGTCTCGATGTGATGTTGATTATCCCGGTGCCGCCGGTTTTGCCCGAGCAGAACCACGGGGACGGCACTTCGATGCGGCCCTTGGTCCCGTAAATACGCAGTGTATTATCCTGAACAGTCGTGATGCTGGCTGAGACTTGAACCAAGAGGTCCTCCGCAAACCGAAGGACGGCGACCGCACGCTCATCGACACCCGTCGAGCCGAGGTGAGCGAAACCTTGCACCGCAAGAGGCTCCGCGAAGTTCTTCCCGCGAGCCGCACCCGCCAGGAGACGCGCCATCGAAACACCATAGCAGCCAACGTCCAGAATAGCGCCGCCGCCGAGCTTCGGATCGAAGTGTCGTTTTTCAACGCCAAAATCAGTGTGGTAGCCATAGGCGGCCTGAATGAGCGTGATGTCTCCAATTCGGCCGGATTGTACGATTTCCAGAAGCCTTTTTGTTTGCGGATGGCCCCGGTACATGAAGGCCTCCATGACGACCACACCCGCCTGGTGCGCGGCATCAGCGATAACCATCGCCTCGGCCGCGTTCATTCCGATCGGCTTCTCACAAAGGACATGCTTACCTGCTTCGCAGGCTTTGATTGCCCATTCCGCGTGCGTCGGATGGGGTGTGGCAATATAAACCGCTTCCACCGTTGGATCGCTCAGGAGAGCCTCGTACCCTTTATGGACGCGAGCCCCATGAAACACGTCGCCGGCGTCTGCCGCGGGGTTGCGACTGGCAATCGCCGTCAGTACGCCGCTGTTGGAGCGGGCCACTGCGTCGGCGAACTGTTTGGCAATTGCGCCCGTCCCCAGAATGCCCCAACCAAGCTTCTTGTTAGCGCCTGCAGCAGACCTTTGTTCATTCGTCGTAGTCATCTTCATGTCTCCAAAAATCGGTAGGTAGTCAGTCTTGCGGTCCGAGCCGAGTGGCGGTTATCGTGATCTAGTATTGGCTGTCATGTTTGCTGATGCGGCGTGCAACGTTTGGTCTCGCTCGTAAGCCGGACCACCGATCAGTGGCCCGGCCAGTGTTCTTGGGAGGACAAAATTACTTGTCCGGGAGGTTCATCGCCTCCAGACGCGATGGTGCCAGCTTCGCCTTGTTTGTCGTCGCATCGTAGTAGTCCAGCACGTTGCTCTTATCGATCATGGGTGCTGGGAAGGAGATGTTCTTAGGGATCGGCTTGCTTTCCAGGACGCGGACGGCCGCCTCGACGCCTTCGACACCGAACGGATGGTACGACATCACCATCGCAAGCTTCTCTTCGTAGATCGCCTTGAGCGTTTCGTTGGCGACGCCGTCATATCCGACCACGAACATCTCCTTTTCGCGGCCAGCCTCGTGAATGGCCTGAATCGCACCGAGCGCCATGTCTTCAGAGTGGACATAGACGCCGTCCACCTTTTCGTTGGCCTGGAGCATGTCCTCCATGCCCTTCAGCGCTTTCGCACGGTCGTAATCAGCCATAACGTGCCCGACGATCTTGATGTCCGGCACCTTATCGATAACGTCGTGCCAGCCCTTGCCGCGGTTCTGGTTCACCGTCGAGCCGGGGCTGCCTTCGATCTGCACCACGTTGCCCTTGCCGTTTAGTCTTTTCACGAAATACTCGCCTGCGGTTCTGCCCGAATCGAAGGAGTCAACGCTCAACTGCACTGCCCAGTCGACATCTCCCACCAGACCAGAACTCAATACGATGACCGGTATGCCTGCCTTATTTGCTTCACGTACCGCTGGCGCGATTGCTTCGGAAAAGTAGGTGCTGATCAGGATCGCATCGACCTGCCGTGTAACGAGGTCCTCGATATCGCTGATCTGCTTTGCGGGGCGGTTGGCCGCGTCCAAAACCACGGTTTCCAGGCCATACTTCTTGGCCGTGGTCACAACGCCTTCCCGCTGTTCCCGTATCCACTGGGTCGTTACGAACGACTGCGTGAACCCAATCGTCTTTCCGGCGAGAGATTGTGCGAACGCGGAGCGTCCGATCCAGGGTGCCACGAGTCCGGCGGCGACTCCGGTCTGCAGGAACGTACGACGGCTCAGTTTACCTTTGTCGAAAGTCATTGGTTTCCTCCCTTAGCGCTTTCGTGTTTCACTGATGATTACTGCTGCAATAATAATCAGACCCTTGAGCAGCATTTGCGTATACGGCGAAATACCGAGCAAGTTCAGTATGTTAGACAGGAACGCCAAGATCAAGACGCCAACGACAGTCCCTCGGACGGAGCCCTTGCCTCCATCGAAGGTCATGCCGCCGATAAGGCATGCCGCAATGGCGTCCAGTTCATACAGATTGCCCGCATTCGGATCGCCTACCCCGAGGCGTGCCGTCAGCACGATTCCACTGATGCCCGCGAGAAGGCCGCTGACGCCGTAAACGAGGATCTGGTTCAATTTCGTGCGAATTCCCGAAAGCCGTGCTGCTTCCTCGTTGGCACCGACTGCATATACCTCGCGTCCGAAGATCGTGCTTCGAAGGACGAAATGTCCGACGACGGCGCAAAGCAGGAAGACGATGACCGCGACAGGGACGACGCCGACCGACGATGATCCGAGGCTCTGAACAACGTCCGGCATGTTCTCGGCGACGAGCGGGCTTCCGTCCGAGTAAATGAAGACCAGGCCTCTGACGAAGATCATCATCCCCAATGTGGCAATAAACGGCTGTAGTCGGATTTGGGCGATGAGAAGACCGTTTACCACGCCAAGCAGTACCGCAGCCCCAATTGGAGCGATCAGCCAGCCGGCGACCCCATACGGCATCATCCCCGCCATGAGCACGCTCGATATGCCGACCAGAGAACCCACTGACAGATCGATGCCTCTGTTCAGGATGACGAAAGTCATGCCGATGCTGACGATGCCGACCATGCTGGCACCGCGGAGGACGTTGAAGAAGTTCGTGACACTCAGGAAGTGGGGCGAGAGGATGCTTCCCACGCCAAGGAGAAGAAATAGCGCGAGGATGTTTGTCAGCGCCACGCTGTGGTGCGTTAGCCACGCCTTGATGTCCTTGTGCGGTTGCTGCGTTTCTGCGCCAGCTACGGCAGTGGACGGTCGATTAATGCTTGTCATTGTTCAAGCTCCCCCGGCTCGACGGAACTGCCAGCGCGATAACGGCAGCCTCGGTTGTTTCGGACGCGACGACTTCTCCGCTGATCCGGCCTTCGCACATCACCATCACGCGATCGCTGATGTTGATGACCTCGGGCAGTTCCGATGAGATCATCAGGATCGCGCAGCCTTCGTCTGCAAGACGGTGGATGAGGCCGTAGATGTCACGCTTAGCGCCGACATCGATGCCGCGGGTGGGCTCGTCGAAGATGATGACCTTGGGCTGCTGCAAGAGCCAACGGGCGATAACGCACTTCTGTTGGTTGCCGCCGCTTAATTGGCCGGCCGGCTGTTCCACCGAGGTCGCCACGATTTTGAGCTGCTTCACGAATTCCGAAGCGGCTGCGCGTTCAGCAGTGGTGCGAAGCACGCCCACTTTTGAAAACTTCCGACGGCCCGCAAGCGTTATGTTATGGGCGACAGACATCGACCGCAGCACGGAATCGTGTCGGTCCTCCGCCAGGTACGCAATGCCGCTCGCCACCGCATCCGCCGGGCTCGACGGGCGGACCTGCCGTCCCTCTAGCGCGAGATCCCCGGACGTGATGATACTTGCACCGCAGAGGGAGCGCGCTAGCTCCGTCCTCCCAGCACCAACAAGGCCGGCCAATCCAACAATTTCACCTCGCCGTAGGGTCAGCGAGACGTCCTTGAAGCCCGGGCCGGACAAGTTGGCGGCTTCGAGGACAACGTCGCCAGCCTTGCCGTTTCGGCGGGACGGGAAGTGAGAGCCTAACTCGCGACCTACCATGAGCCGTATCAGATCGGCCTTGGTCGTCTCAGCGATCGTGTTAGTCGTCACCAGCGAGCCATCGCGAAGGACGGTTACGCGATCGGCGATCTGGAAAATCTCGTCGAGATGGTGGGAAATGTAGATGAAGGCTACATTTCGCTCCTTGAGACGTCGGATGATCGAAAAGAGATTGTCGGTTTCGACCGGTGTCAGGCTTGCTGTCGGCTCGTCCAAGACGATCAGCTTTGCGTTCTGGCTAATGGCACGTGCCAGCTGAACCAGTTGGCGCTGCGCGATGCTGAGCTTTTCGATCGGTGTCGAAGCATCAAATGAAACACCGACGTCCCTCAGAATGGTGTTCACTTTCTCGTGGAGTGAGCCGTAATCTACGACAAAGCCGCCCTTACGTGGCAAACGCCCCATCAGGACATTTTCGGCGATGCTCAGCGGCGGTGCGACTTTCGGCTCCTGATGCATCATCGCTATTCCGGCATCGATAGCCTTGGAGGGATTGCGTAGATCGCGCTCCTTCCCGTCGATCCAGATTGTCCCCGATGTCGGTGGGAAATTACCGCTCAAGATATTCATGAGCGTCGACTTCCCGGCCCCGTTTTCGCCGATGAGGGCGTGAACCTCCCCGCTGTCGATATCGAAATCGATGTTTCGAAGGACCGTCGTAACTCCGAAGATCTTGGTAATCTGTCTTGCGCTAAGCAATTTCGTGTGTTGGAGCATGTTTCCTCCTTAGCTCCTGGTGTGTCTTTCTCCTGTGCCCCTCAACCCTGACTGTCGTTGGCGATTGCTTCGATGAGCTTGGCGAGGGCGAGCATGCCCGGGTCGTCGAGCCCGATGGTGGCGTTAGCGAACATGCGCGCGCGGCCCATGCGGTTTGGTTTCTGGCGAAACTCGTCGAGGGCGGCATGCGCGCCTCTGCGCGCCGCTTCGGCCGCAGACTGTTGATCGTTACATTCCGCGATCGCGATCGCGACGGCATGGAGGCCATCGAGAATGGTCTTGTCGCCCAACGACGCTCCGCCTCGTGCCGCCATTTTCTGCTGGGCTTCGGCCAACAATCCGCCCAGTGCGGACCAGTCGACTTCCTTGTTTTCCTGGGTTGCTTTGCCGACGCTCATCAGCCCCGTCGCCAACAAGGTTCCGAGGCTGGAACCGGTCGACGATGCAGCTGTTTGGGCAAGCACCAGGCAGGTAGCACCCACTGTTTCGCTCTTGTCGGCATTTGCGCGGTCGGCCAGCGCCTTGAGAACGCGCGCAAGCATGCTGCCCGTGTCCCCATCCCCGATACGAGCATCTGCTTCGTTTAGAACCGATTTCAGTTCATCCATTGCAACGGAAGCCTTCAATGCCGTGCTGCGCACGTGGGAACTGGTAAAGCCAGTCATCTGGTCACCTGCCAAAACGGGCAGCTTGCCGGGGCTGCCAACAATTTATGAAGTTCATCGTCGGCAAAGCAAAGCGATATCGACGCGCCCGCCATCTCCATGCTGGTGACGTAGCGGCCTACCAGAGACGAGACGACGCGGTATCCGCGTCGACGAAGTTCGGCAGAAGCTCTCCGGTAAAGGATGAAAAGCTCTTCCTGTGAAGTCGCCCCGAGGCTGTTCACGATGATGGACACCGTGTCTCCAGCCTCATCCGGCTTATCAGCAAGGAGGCGGTCGAGCATCTCATCGACCAGATCGTCCGCCGGCTTCATCCGGTCGCGCCAGAGCCCAGGCTCACCATGAATGCCGAGACCCATCTCGATCTCGCCGGCGGCGATCTCGAAACTAGGCTTGCCGGCTCCGGGAACTTTGCATCCGGAAAGGGCCAAACCGATCGTCCGCGTTCTCCGGATGACCTTCTGAGCCACGGTTGTGACTTCCTCCAGCGAGCGTCCCTCGTCCGCCGCCGCTCCAGCGGCTTTGTAGGCGTAGACGATACCTGCCACACCGCGTCTCTTCGTTGCTTCAGCAGGACCCGCGCTGGCAATGTCATCGCAACCCAGTACCGATGTCGTGTCAATCTTTCCCTCAAGAAGTTCGCCGGCCATATCGAAGTTCATCCGATCGCCCCCGTAGTTGCCATAAAGGCGCAAAACGCCCTTACCGCTGTTCGCCGTTTGAATGGCTCGCATGCAGGAGCCAACGCTTGGACCTTCGAAAACATCGCCTACTGCGCAGGCATCGAGAAGTCCCTTGCCGACGTATCCGGTGAACAACGGAAGATGTCCCGAGCCACCTCCGGTGACGATCCCGACCTTTCCGGGACGAAGCGGGGTCACCGCGCGTATCACGCGCAGGTTCTCACCGTCCCTGCACAGGTGGGGATTTGCGTCGACGAAGCCATCGAGCATCTCGTCGACGAAGTTGTTCGGGTCGTTCATCAATTTTTGCATTGTGTGACCTTTCACGCCATCCTAGTAGGCCAGCGCCGAGTTAGCTTCGAAACTGGTGATCGGCGGGTAAGCACGTTCGTCGGTGACAATATCGAGAAGCACGGTCCGGTCGGCGGAAAATGCTTCCTTCAAAGCAGGCAGGAAGTCGCTTGGCTTCTCGATGCGAATACCTTCGCAGCCGCATGCGCGCGCAATGGCAGCATGGTCCACCGGCGCGAAATCGCAGACGTCCGTGTAGGCTCCGAAACCCACCTTCTCGGCATGCTTCTGATAGCCGAGAATCTGGTTGTTCAAGACGGCGACGACGACATTGATGCCCATTCGGCGGGCGGTCTCCAGCTCAGACCAAACATGCGCGAAACCGCCGTCGCCTGTCAGGCAGAACACTTTCGAGTTAGGACGCGCGACCTTCGCGCCCATTGCCAATGGAAGACCCCAACCGAGCCCGGCAAGACCGCGTGGAGAGATGATGCGCTGACCGGCCTTTCGGGACGTCAGGAAGTTCGCGACCCAGATCGACGAGTAGCTCGCGTCGGCAACCACGATCGTGTCTTCGTCGAGAACGGTGTCGAGATCGCGCATGAGACGTTCCGGACGGATCGGAGTGGCTTCCGACGATGACTGGGACCCAGCTTCGCTAGACGATCTGCGTCCCGCCGCGATCTCGCTTTCGATCTCAGCCCGCCGTTCGGTACGACGCGACAAATCCTTGCCCGCCAGAGCCTCCTTCAGAGCGGCCAGCGTCAGCTTCGCATCGCCTGTCAGGCGAAGTGCTTCATAATTGCGGCCGATCTCCTGGCCGTCGATATCGATGTGAATGTACTTCGCGTTCTTGGGATAGAGGGTCCAGCTGTCGGTGCCGTTCTGGTTGGTCCGGTTTCCGACGAGGAGCACCACGTCCGCATTGGTAACCATCGAACGAAGGTCCTTGGTCAAACCGCGCGTACCCATGAAGTACCCGACGACGCCGACCGAGAGCGGATGGCGCTCGTCGACCGACCCCTTGCCCATAACGGTCGTAGCGACCGGCAGCGACGCCGTCTCCTGAAGTGCCGCAAGCTCCGGACCTGCGTCAGAGAGATGGATACCACCACCTGCGATGATCAAAGGCTTGGAAGCCCCGGCGAGAAGCTCGGCGGCCTTGGCGATCTGAGCGGGATCCGCGCTAACGCGGTCCAGGGGGAAATGACCGAGGCTGGCCTGACGCGGAGCGGTGTCGGAATCCAGGACTTCGTTGAAGAGGTCCATTGGCACGATAAGCACGGCCGGTCCGGGGCGGCCCGAGGCTGCAGCCGTGAACGCCATATCGACGTAATCGTCGATGCGGCTGGCGTCCGTCAACCGCTTGATCCACTTGGCCGAGCCTTTGAAGATTTCCAGATGGTCGAGTTCCTGGAAGGCATTCTTGTCCGTAAACGCGCGGCTGACGTCCTGGACTACAGCGACGATCGGAACCGAAGCCTTGAGTGCTTCGGCGAGGCCGGGCACGAGCAGGGTCGCAGCCGGACCGTTCTGCGCTGTTACAACAGGCACCTTTCGGGAGATGCGGGCGTAGCCATCAGCCATGACCGTGCCTGCGTTTTCGGTTCGGTAGCCAACTTGACGAATGCCGTAGTCCGGCGCGGCAAGGATCAACGCCGAGGGAATGCTTTGGCCGAAAATGTACTCCACGCCGTGACGGTGCAGTGCGGCGGCGAAAACCTGAGCGGCCGTAAGGGTGTTGTTAAGCGGCTCACGTGCCGGGGATTTCACAGACTGCATATTATCCTCCAAATGTTCGCGCGGTACATCAGACGGCACGGCTGGTTCTCAAAGTTTCGACTTCGTCGGGGTGAAGATCGAGCCAATCCGCGAGCACTTCGTCGGTATGCTCGCCCAGGCGCGGTGCGGGGGAAACCTGCTGTCTCTCGCTACCCATTTTGATGACTGGCCCGCTCATCGCGATTAATCCGAGCGACGGATGGTCGACATCGATGATGTTGCCGGCTTCGCGCATGTAGGGGTTTTCGACCACGTCTTTGATGGTTGACACCTTGGCCGACGGCAGATCGGCCCGGTTCAGAGCTTGGACGGCTTCATCCGCCGGGACATTGGAAATCCATTCGGCTACAAGTGCTTCGGTCGCCTCGACGTTTTGCATACGCGCCGCCAACGTGCTGAACCTCGGGTCCTGCAGGAGTCCAGGCTTCCCGATCATTTCGGCGAAGCGTTTGAAGGGCTGATCAGCCCCGGCCATAACGTGGACCCAAGCACCATCCTGAGCGCGGAATGTATTAGACGGCGCTGTATACCGATCTCGGTTACCCGCTCTGGTTCGGATCGCGCCGAGGGATACGTATTCCGGGATCGCCGTCATGAGCAGCGAAACCGCGCTACTCATTAGGCTGACATCGACCATCCGCCCCTTGCCAGTTTTGTGACGTTCCTGGAGAGCGGCCAGAATACCGATGCACGAGTAAAGCGCCGTGCTGTAGTCGACGACAAATGTGCCCGCTTGCATCGGCGAGCCGTCCGGCGACCCCGTCAAATCCATGAGACCGGATGTTGCCTGCGCAATACCGTCGAAGCATGGCTGAGATGCCATCGACGTCGTCTGTCCGTAACCGGAGATACGCGCCATGATAAGCCGAGGGTTGATAGTGTGAAGTTCCTCCCAGCTACACCCCATGCGCTCCATCGTACCCGGACGGAAATTCTCGACGAGGACGTCGGCTTCCGCTGCGAGACGGCGCAACAGGACCTGAGCTTCCGGATTTCGAAAGTCCAGTGTCATCCCCCGCTTGTTCCGATTGAACATTAGATAGTACAGGCTCGCGCCGTTCATCTCGGGCTGGAACGCGCGGGTATCGTCACCCAGTGTGGGTCGCTCCACCTTGACGACGTCTGCGCCGAGGTCTCCTAGGACGGTTGTGCAGTGTGGCCCGGCGATAAAACGCGAGAGGTCGAGCACCTTCAGGCCAGCCAGCGGCTTGCTCATGTTCTTCGTCTTTCAATTTAGCGTATGTGACTTGCAAATGGTCCGTACCGGACCGTTGCGCTTACGCGCGCAGCAGCGATCGATCTTTATCGATATGCGTCCGGATCAACTGAACCTGTTCGGGCGTTGGTTCCGGAGTAGACTTGGGTGAGCCATCGGACTCCGGCATGAAGCCCATGAGGTCGTGCACTTCTTCGAGGGCCACACCGGGATGCAGAGACCTCAAGCGCATCGAGCCGCCGGTCCCCTTGAAATCGAACACGGCCTTATCGGTTACGCACAGCTGTGGACCGGGGCCAGACAGGTTGTAGCGCTCTCGGCTGACCCCTCGCCGCTGATGGCCGAAGCTCGTTACGAAGTCGACCTCCTCGACAAAAGTGCGACGGCTGAGGTCAACGACGATGATCGGCTTGCGGACGAAAGCCAGATGCTCGGGCTGCGCGAGGCATCCGATGAGGCGGGCGCGGATGCTGCCATCGGGATTATTGATACGAGTAATATTCAGATTGCCATAGCGATCAACCTGCGCGGCGGACTCGAACGAGACATCAAAACGCCCATGGGCGAGCATGTCGATCTTCTGGGACGTCTCGGTGAGCTGGCTTGCGCATCTCCACCGCGTGAAAGCGTCCTGAAGCCAGCTCTCCGGCATCTTGTCCAGATCGGGCGAAAGAAGGTTGCCCCAGTAGAGTGAAGCATTCGGCGCGTGAGCGCTCTGCGCTAGCTTTACAGCCACCACGGGAAGTCCGACAGCAAGGGTAAAGGGCCGCCCCGCCGTGCCGACGCCTGTGAAGACAAGGTCATCGTCCTGAATTTCACGAGCGATGACCGAAGCCATCAGTTCATTAGTAGAGTAATCAGTCATGCTGCACCTCCCACAACCCCAAGCCGCTTTCGCAACGCCTCCAGGCCACCAAATTTGCGCAGGTACTCCTCATGACCTGCAGTCCGAACGAATTCATTGAGGTACGCCTGGGCAGACTCGGGCGAAGAACCCGCCTTCGCGAAATCGCGGATGTGGTCGACATCCTCGTCATGGATCGTGTCACATGCTAGCGGGTGACCGCCAAACGGCACATGGACGACCGCTTCGACCCATTGGCTCGGGATGTATGTGAGGTTGGGCTGCTCCATGATCTCGCTGTGGTCGACGATTTCCTCGACCGTTACGATGAGCCGCTTCGAGCCTCGCGCGATAATCTGATCGACATCGTCGGAATCTCGGAGCAGCGGCCACTGCACGTTGCCGAACTTGTCGGCACGATATCCATGCATCACCGTGAATTCCGCGTCGATCGCGCGAACGGCGGCGTAGATGTCACCAGTGAACGGGCAGGTCATTTCGGTTACGATAGAGGCATCCTGCCCCATCATATCGGTTCCCAAAATTGCCTTCGTGGGAAAGAATCCTACGCCAGCACAGGCAGCCTGAAATCGTGCGACCATCGTTGATTCCGAAAAGTCGCGAACCTCGACCTTTCCGGCTTCGACGGCACGGCGGAAATTCGGTGCCAGTCCATGCCAGAACAATCCCACATAGACTCCTTCATAGCGATGGAGAAGACCCGCGGCCGCAAGCATGTCGACTGAAACGCCAGTGGCAAATGTGTAGACGGTCAGGTCGCCAATGGACTGCCGTATCATTTCACGAACGGCTGCATTCGGCTGTCGTCGCATGATGTTGCCGCCCAGGGCTACCCTGCTTCCGGACGGAATCCGACTGATCGCTTCCGAAAGCGACACAAATTTCTCTTTCATAAGACCCTTCTCTCCCAGCGGCTATGCAGGCCGCCTTCAAAATAAAAACGTTTCTATACATAATAGAAACGTTTTTATTTTTGCCGTCAATGAGATTTTTGAGGGGGCAGGAAGTTTTTCTGTTGAATCTGGGTGGGATCAGACGAGTTTGCAGTGGTACGGCGGATCACGAGCTCGGTGGAAAAGATGTGAGCCTCACCAGTGAGATTCTCGCCCTTGATCATCCTTACAAGCATTTCGGCGGCACAGACGCCCATTTTACGCCGCGGCGGTCGAGTTGTCGTAAGCTCGACACCCGAAAACTGTGCAAACGGGATATCGTCGGCACCTGTCAAAGACATATCCTCCGGGATTCGGACGTTCATTTCACGCGCCGCCTCTAGGAATCCAAGAGCGTTCATGTCGTTGCTGGCGATGACGGCCGTAGGTCGGTGGCGCATTTTGAAAACGTGCTCCGCAGCCTCGCGACCCGCAGCCAAGCCGTAATCGCTTTTTATAATCAGCGCTTCGTCGTCGTCCAAACCCTTCAGGCGCACGATTGCCCTATAGGCTCGCTGACGTTCTTGTACTGTGCTCGAATCCTGCGGTCCTTCCACCAGCGCGATACGCGTATGCCCAAGATCAATCAGATGATCCATGACAACCTTGATGGCCTGGTGGTTATCTGTTCCGACGTAAGGATCGGGAAACTCGACACTGCGGCGGTGCATGAGCACAAAGGGAACGTCCGACATCAATGAGCGAAATTCCTCGCCGCGCGAGCGCTGCGAAATCAAAATCATCCCATCCACATTTCGATCGCGCATTCCTTCCATCAGCGTTAGCTGACGTGACGCAATATCGTCTGTGTTACAGAGGATGACACTGAGGTTCTCGCGCATCGTGACATCGTCAATCCCACGGAGGTGATCAGCGACAGATGGGTTTGCAACGTCTGCAACGAGTACGCCGATAGCCGAGGTGCGGTTCATTCTGAGGCCCCGTGCGATCGGAGACGCGCGGTATCCGAGGCGCTCTGCGACCTCCCTGACCCGTCGTTTCGTTTCTTCTGTCACAAGGCTGCTGTTTGACAGAGCGTTGGATACTGTGGACAGTGCGAGGCCACACTCCTGCGCGACGTCTTTGATTGTAACGCGTTTACGCGGCTTATCCTCGAGGGGCATGGCATACCTTGAAATGCAATCGGTTGAAAATCGTGGCGGTCAGCGCCGCCCCCTCGGCATGCCAAAAAGCGATAATCCGCTCAGTCGGACTGCGGGATTAACATCAGAATAGTTTTCGCGGACGGTGGGCTCGGGATAATGCACCGCCCGCCGGTCTATGCAGTCAAACATTCCCGTGTCCCCTTCTTGCCGCCAATGAAAACGATTTTATTGCGAAATACGCGCGTAGGGCAAGCTAAATCGGCTAACAGTGCCATGTCTTGTTCATCCGGGCGCTGTAGCCGTCTGGAAGTTTATTCATCCGGGCGCTGTAGCCGTCTGGAAGTTTGGACGATTTCCAAAGATCACGCATCCCACACGGTTCGGAATCGTAAGCACCGCGGAGCTCTAGGCGGTCGAGGTGATCTTCGCGCCGTCGAGTATTCTTTCAAGCGACCTGTCCGGTTGCTCGGCGTCACGCTTTCGTCACTGACGATGGAAGATGCCGGCGCTGCGGAGATCCAGTCCCAACTCGATCTCGGTATCTGACGCAGATGCCCAGAAACGAAAAAGCCTGCCGCGGGAGGAGGTCCGGCCGGCTTTTCGAAAAGAACCGAACAGCGACTGGGAGGAGGAGTGCCGCTGTTCCTACAGACGTCCCTAGGAGGAGTGGGCCGTCTGAAACCTCGAAGCTCTGCGGGAGGAGGTGCATCGCTTCGATAAGAACCGTCATACACCGACCATGGACGATTCCTATGCCTTATGCTGCACTGCAGCTATGCAAGAAATACAAGTCGGGAAGGCTTGCGACGGAACGACGGCCAAAACGGACCCCAGACATAGGAAACTGACACAAAAACGCCCGCGTCATCAGCGGGCGTCGAGTAGTCTCGGAGATTAGATGCCGTGCGGTTAGCGCGCGATCGATGCGCGGGCAACGCTGCGGATATCGGCGCGGTCGATGCCGATGTCCTGCAGTTCGCGGCTGGACATGCGGCCAAGTTCGTTAACGGTCTGACGGAACTTGCGCCAGTTGTTGAAAGAGCGTGCTACGTTCATGATAATCCCCTTTCCTGAGGGCTTTATGACGTCAGCAACCTTGCTTGGCTCCGGCGTCGTTTCGATGATTGGAATATAGGCCTTTAAATCGGTTTAAAACAGCGACATTCCCTCACCCCACCTATGCGCAGAACGCATAGGCTGTTCCATTTTCGCAGGAAATGCTTGCTTTTTAAGCCCGAAGCGGTCGGATGCGTGGCCGTTGGCATCTGCGCGTCTCAGAGGAGACACTCAATGCTGTGAGCTGTTCGCGACGACAGGTGTGCGTCGAAGTCCTTAGCGTCCGAAACTTTCGATTTATTTCGGACGCCACAACCCAGATGGCCGCCTTGAACGGAATCGAACCGCCGACCTCAGCGCCTCGGCCACCGCAACGAAGTAGGATAACAAACCTCCGTTGGCTCGATATCTCCCAACCGCAGCCACATCCTCTATTTATCGAGGCGATTCATCAATTTCCGCAGGCATTTTAGAGAGAGCCCGTGCACGAATTGCTTCCGCGTCATCCTCCGTCAGGGGAACTGGTGCAGGTGACATCTTGCCCGCCGGTCGGCCAACCGCAATCGGGAGGATATCGAGGCCTTTGCAGACGCCATCGTCGGCAAGTGTCAGCCGTAAAGCGGCGCTCCTCCACACATCGACACCCTTCTCATCGTAGGTCGTGGCGCGATTCGTGTGGAAGACGAAGTTGCCGAGGCCGGGGATGATTGCTTTGCCGCGGTGAAAAATTATCGGCTGCATCACCGGCGCACCGGTTCCGAGGATGATGTCTGCACCATTATCGATCAGGCCTCGGCAGAGCTCGAGCATCCATTCGGGTGTCTCCAACCAGTTCGCATCCCAATGATGAGTATGAACCGCCACCGCCACCAGATTGCCGGCCGCTTTTACCGCAGCAATGCCAGCCATGAGCCGACCCCACTCCTTTTCGTCGGCCGACCAGGAAACGCCAATTGTATCGCCGGGAGCGACCGGCGTGCCGAAAACGTCAAGGGCGGCCCGCTCGGCGATATCGTAGCCGACAGCAGCGCGAGCGGCGGAGCGCTTATCGTCGCCTATGGCGCCGGTGATCCGTAGCAGGGTCTCGAATTCTGCCGGCGGCACGCTCACCGTCCGCTTCATACGTAGGGACGCAATGCCGGCACGGTCGCAAGAGGCATAGTTGATATCAGGCTGCGGGCCGAGATCGACCGAAAAGATCGCCAGGGTTTTTTTCTCGCCCGCAACGATTACAGGGGCGGCCGCCTCATCGATATCCGCGCCGCTGCCGGCGAGTTTCAACCCCGCCGCTTCGGCAGCGGCCCGGGTTGACGCAATGCCCGGCGGACCTAGATCGAAGGCGTGATTGTTGGCGTGCGTCACTGCGTGGAAGCCGAGCTTGCGCACGGAGGAGAGCGCCTCCGGCGGCGCGAGATGCAGCGTCTTGGTCTTGGTCGGCCAGGCGCCTGCCGTCTCCACCGTCGCCTCGAGATTTGCAAAGGCGACATCGGCCTTCAGGAAAGCCATGACCTGCCGCTGTCCGTCACCGGAGAAATCGAGCGGGCCGTGGATGAGGATCTGGCCGGTGACGGCGACGGTGAGCGACATGGGTTAACCCTTCGCCGGTTTCAACGCCACCAGGGCGTCGCTGCTGACGATCGGCAAGCGGATCGCCGACGGCCGCCCTGCGTCACAAAACACCGTATTGCGGGCGACCTGTGTCGTGCGGCCGCGGCCTTCCGGCGCGTAGGTGTTAGGATTGACGTCGTATTTCGGGAAGTTGGAGGAGGAAATGTCCAAGCGGATACGATGCCCCTTGGCGAAAAGGTTGGCGCTGGCGAAGGGCTCGATCGTCACCTTGAAGACCTCGCCTGCAACGATTGGCTGTGGCTTCTCGAAGGAGTTCCGGTAGCGGCAGCGGATGATGCCGTCGGTGATGTTGAGTGCATATCCGGTCGGATAGTCCTTGCTCGGTGGGTAGACGTCGATGAGCTTTGCGGTGAAGTCGGTGTCCGCCGCATCTGAGGAGACGTAAAGTTCGACGGTGATCGGACCGACGACAGCGACGTCCTCTTCGAGAACCTCGGTCTCGAAGGAAAGGACATCGGCGCGGGCCGACAGCGGCAGGCCGGGGTGTTTCGAGCCGTAGAACTTTGCGTCTTCACGCTGATCAAAACCACCGCCATCAAAGATCGGCTGGCCGCTGGTCAACGAACCGCCGATGGTCGGTACCGGGTTCTTCGGGTCGAAGTCATAGGTGAAGGGCGCAGCATCCGCCTTTGGCGTGTCGGCGGAAAGAGAGCCGTCCTGGTGGATGTGGAAATTACGGAACTCGGTGCCCGGCAGCGGCCAGTCGGCCGCCTCGATCCAGCGGCCTCCGTGCTCCAACAGGCCCTCGCCGTTGCGGGCGCCGGTACCGCCGCCCATGACGAAGACACGCACGACAGGCTGTTTTGAAACGCCGTTTTCCATGCCCTTCAGCCAGTGATCAAACCAGCTGCGACGAAAGGAGAGCCAGGTTTCGACGACATTGCCGCCGAGGGGCGCCTGCGGGCCGAAGGACGTGTCGCCGGCAAGCGTAGTGTTGCGGTTGCCATGCAGCCACGGCCCCATGATGAGCTGCAGCGGCCGGCTCTTCTTGCCGGAAAGGCCGCGGTAGTTGTCAAGCGTCGACTTCACATAGGCGTCGTACCAGCTCGACATCAATACGCAGGGCACTTCCGGAAAGGTCTCATAGAAACCTTCCATGTAGAGGCCGACGCGGCGCCAGCTTTCGTCGAACGTGCCGCTGCGCCACTGCTCCAGGAGATAGTTTTCGTATTCCGGCATCCAGCGCACCGGCGAGACGCCTTCGCGCCAGGGCATGACGGAGAACCAGGCATGAATATCCTCGGCCTCGATCGCCGCGCGAGCGAATTCGCTACCCTCTCCGACTGCCTGATTATAGGCCCAGGTCGCCTGTTTCAGCTCAAAGGCGCCGCCCTGACGAATGCCGCATTGATAGGCATTCGAGAAGCCACCGGAATCCATGACCATGCAGGCGAGACCAGGCGGGTTGAGGCAGGCGAGCGCCGCCTGCGTGTGGGCCGCATAGGAAAGACCCATCGTGCCGAATTTGCCGTTCGACCAGGGCTGCTCCACGAGCCATTGAGCAGTGTCAAACCCGTCATCGGCTTCGGATATATACTTGCTGAACACGCCCTCTGAATTGTAGCGGCCGCGGCAATCCTGATAGATGACGACATAGCCGGCGCGCACGAAAAAGCTCGCCACTTCGTGACGCTTCATCGGCGTAGGCATGCCGACTTCGATTTCCGAGCGGGAACGCTCCTGTTTGCCGTAAGGCGTGCGTTCCAGAATCGCCGGCAGCCTGCCTTCGATTACTTTGCCGTTCTTGGCAGGCCGGTAGACGTCGGTTGCAAGCCTTACGCCGTCCCTCGTCGTCACCATCACATCGCGCTCGACGACAATGTCGTCGGCAATCACCTCGAAGGGCGATGGCGTCAGAGTATCCATGTCCGTATCCTCAAAATCAAAGGGAAGTCCCGAGCCGGCCCGCCACACCTTGGCCGGCTCCGGTAAATGCCGCGCGCCGCAAGAAACGGCGCGGCGACCTATCTCGTGATGTCCTGCTTACTTGGCGAGACCAGCAAGAACTGGCGTCGTGTCTTCCGTCATATTGGCGACATAGCTGAGGTTCGCCTTGCCGGCCCAGTGAACCTTCTGCCAGTAGAGCGGGATGACCGGCACATCGGCAAAGACTGTCTTGGTCGCCGCCTGCAGCATTTCCACGCGTTTTTTCGCATCGAATTCAGCGGTCGCAGCGACCATCGCTTCATCGAAGGCCGGGTTGGAATATTTTGCGCGGTTGAACGAACCGGTGCCGGCATCCTTGTTGACGGTCATCAACAGGTTGCGCAAACCGGTCGCGGACGTCGGCGTGGAGTTGCCGAGCGAGAAGATGAAGGCGGAGAATTCGCCGGCCGAAGCGCCTTTGGTATAAACGTTATAGGGTTGGGCGACGACGCCATTCACCTTCAGGCCGCCGCGGGCAAACATCTGGCCGAGCGCCTGGGCGACTTCCGCATCACCGGGGAAGCGGTCGTTGGAGGTGTGGATGGTAATGCCGAAACCATCCTTGTAACCGGCTTCGGAAAGCAATTTCTTGGCATCAGCCGCATCGAAAGTCGGAACCTTCATCGACGGATCGTTGCCCGCAACGCCGTTCGGCACCAACTGGCCGGCCGCTTCCGCCGAACCGTCGAGAATGCGGTCGATGATCAGCTGACGGTTGATCAGCTCGGAGAGCCCCTGGCGGACCTTCACTTCCTTCAGCGGGTTCTTGTCCAGCGGCTTGCCGTCCTTGTCGGTGACGAAGGGGCTCTTGTCGCGGGCGCTGTCGAGCGCGAGATAGATCAGGCGAGCAGACGGGATCGAGAACACCTTAAGGCCGGAAACGCCTTCAATGGTCTTCACGTCTCCCGGCGGCACTGCATCGATCAGGTCGACGGCGCCCGATCGCAGAGCCGCGACGCGCGAGGCATCATTCGAGATGAACTTGACCGTTACGTTATCGAAGTCCTGCTTCTTGCCCCAGAAGTCGTCGTTCTTGGCCAGGACCAGGTTGTCGCCCGGCGTCCAGGATTTGAACTTGTAAGCGCCGGTGCCAATCGCCGCCTTGCCGCTGTTGAAATCCTCGATCGAGGCGTTCTCGGCGACCTTCTTCTCGACGATGTAGACGAAACCGATCTGCTCGATGAAGTCAGGCGTCGGTTTCTTGGTCTTGAATTCGATCGTCAGGTTGTCGAGCGCTTTCATGCTGTCGATCGCCGCGACGTTGCCGGAAAAGGGCGCGGGGCTGTTCGGGATGTTCTTGGCGCGGGTGAGCGAGAAGATCACGTCATCGGCGGTCAGCGGATTGCCGTCATGGAACTTGACGCCGTCGCGCAGCTTCACCTGCCAGGTCAGCGGATCGGTATTGGTCCAGGACGAGGCAAGCGCCGGCTCCATATTGATTGTGGCATCCGTCTGAACGAGGCGGTCGAACACCGACTGGGCGATGTTCTGGTTGTTACCGGTGCGCGAAAACTGCGGGTCGATTGCAGACGGCTCGGTGGCGCTGCCGATCACGAGGTCGGCAGCCTGAGCCGAGTTCAATGCGAGCACCGTCGCGGCGACGCCGGCTGCTAAATATTTCATCGGTTTCATCAATTCGTTCCCTTCCTTTTAGATGGCCGTTTCGGCCGTTGAGTTCGTTGTTTGGTTTGGGGCCAGATCGTTCAGATGGCAGGCGCTGACGTGGCCGGCGGAATTTTCCTTCAGAGCGGGCCTCTCGACGCGACAGCGGTCGAACGCCTTCGGGCAACGGGGATGGAAATGACATCCCGGCGGTGGATGGAGTGGTGACGGGATTTCGCCCTTGATCGGCGTGAAGACACGGCGCCGGTCGGCGACCGTCGGCAGTTCGCGGATCAGTGCCTGGGTGTACGGATGCTTCGGGTTGTCGAAGAGTTCGTCCGGCCTCGCGCTTTCCACCACCCGGCCGAGATACATGACGACGACCCGGTCGCAGATATGCTTCACCACACCGAGATCATGGCTGATGAAGAGATAGGTGAGGCCGAATTCCCGCTTCAGATCCATGAAGAGATTGAGGATCTGCGCCTGGATCGATACGTCGAGCGCGGCGACGGATTCGTCGCAGACGAGTAGCGTCGGTTTCACCGCCAATGCGCGGGCAATGCCGATGCGCTGCCGCTGGCCGCCGGAAAACTGGTGTGGGTAACGATCAAGATAGGACGCGTCCAGACCGACGCGCTCGGCAAGAGAGGAAACGTAGTCGCGGATGTCACGACCCTTGACGATACCGTGCACCTTCGGCGCTTCGCCGATAAGGTCGGTCACCCGCTTGCGCGGATTGAGCGTCGACATCGGATCCTGGAAAATCATCTGGGCGGCAAGTCGCATCGAACGCTTTTCCTCGCCCTCCAGCGAGGTGAGCGGTTTGCCCTGCCAACGCACCTCGCCGCCGCTCGCCGGCATGATGCCGGCCATGACACGGCCGAGCGTCGATTTTCCGCAGCCGGATTCGCCAACGAGACCGACGACCTCGCCCGGATAGACGGAGAGATTGACCTCGTCGACCGCATGCACAGTCTTTTCCTCAAGGCCGGCGCCAAACAGGTTGGCGATCTTTTCCGCATAGTCGAGCTTGCGCGAAAAGCGGCGGCTGACATCGATTGCTTCCACAAGTGGTGTCGTCATGCGGCGCTCCAGAGATGAGGGTGGAAGCAGCGGAATTCGCGATCAGCGGCGATCTCCAGCATTGGTTCGGTTGCGCAGACGTTTGTGGCGCGAACACAACGGTTGCGGAAGGCGCAGCCCGAGGGACGCGAGAGCGGCGACGGTGCAAAACCGGGGATTGGTCGCAACGGTTCGCCGCGCGGCACGGCGGCCGGGACGGCGCTCAAAAGGCCGGACGTATAGGGATGACGCGGCTCGGTAAGCACGCGGTCCACCTGGCCGGCCTCGACGATCTTGCCTGCGTACATGACCATGACACGATCGGCGAGTGCCGCCACCACGCCGAGATCGTGACTGATCCAGATCAGCGCCATGCCAAATTCAGCGGCGAGCCGCTTGATCTCGAAGAGGATCTGCGACTGGATCGTCACGTCGAGCGCGGTCGTCGGCTCATCGGCGATGATCAGGTCTGGTCGGTGCAAGAGCGCGATGGCGATCGCCACGCGCTGGCGCATACCGCCGGAGAACTGGTGCGGATAGGAATCCAGCCGCTCTTCCGGTGAGGGAATGCCGACAAGTCCAAGCGCATCGCGGGACCGCGCGCGGGCCTTCGCGCGGGAGACCTTGTCATGGGCGAGAACCGCCTCGACCATCTGCGTGCCGACCGAAAGCACCGGGTTCAGCGTCATCATCGGATCCTGGAAGATCATCGCGATGCGTTTTCCCCGGATCGTCCGCATGGCGGTCGGCGGCATTTTCAACAGGTCTTCGCCGTTAAAGAGGATCTGGCCGGAAACGACGCGGCCCGGCGGATCGACGAGGCCGAGGATCGAGAAGCCGGTAATCGACTTGCCCGAGCCGGATTCACCGACGAGACCGACGATCTCGCGCTGTCCGACTGTGAAGCTCACATCATCGACGGCCTTCAGCACGCCACGGCGGGTCATGAAATGGGTGGAAAGGTTTTTGACGTCGAGAACAGGGGGCATCGCGCTCACCTTTCGCCCAGACGGGGGTTCAGTATTTCGCGGAGCCGATCGCCGACGATGTTGATCGAGAAGACGAGCAGGAGCAACAGAACACCCGGATAGACGCTGATCCAGTATTCCCCGGACATCAGCAGCTGGTAGCCGTTAGCAATCAGCAGGCCGAGCGAGGGCTCGGTGATCGGCAGGCCGATGCCGAGGAAGGAGAGCGTCGCCTCCGCCGAGATCGCATTTGCCACCTGCAGCATGCCGATGACGATCAGCGGCGGCAGACAGTTCGGCAGAAGGTGGCCGATGAGAATGCGCGGCGTCGAGATGCCGAGCGTCCTGGCCGCCTCGATATAGTCCTTGTTCTTTTCGACGAGCGCGGCACTTCGCACGGCGCGGGCGAACGTGGCCCATTGCACCAAGACCAGCGCAAAGATGACCTTCCAGAGCCCCTGCCCCAAAAGAGCGAGCAGCATCAGCGCAACGAGAATCGTCGGAAAGCCGAGCATCAGGTCGACAACGCGCATGATCAGCGCATCGATGCGACCGCCGAAATAGGCGGCGATCAGGCCGAGCACGGTGCCGACGATCAATGCCACGAGGCCGGAAAACACACCGACGCCGAGGCTGGTGCGCAGGCCGTAGATCATCGCCGAAAACATGTCGCGGCCTTGGCCGTCCGTGCCGAGAATATAGGTCAGCCCGTCCATGCTCTGAGAGCCCGGCGGCAACTTGGCGTCAAGAATGTCGAGGACGGCGAGATCGAAGGGGTTTTGCGGCGTAAGATAAGGACCGACGAGGGCCGCAAAGAGGAGAAGGATGCAGACGATGGCGGCGATCACCGCCTTCGGGCTGCGGCCGATGCCAATAACCAGACGACCGAGCAGCATGTCCTCGTTGAAAAGGGCGGTGACGCTCATGATGCATCTCCGAGGCGAACACGCGGATCGACCAGCGAATAGAGCACGTCGACCACGAAGTTGATGAAGATGAACAGGCTGACAATGACCAGCAGGTAAGCGACGACCACCGGCCTATCGAGCCTCATGATGCTGTCGATCAACAGCTTGCCGATGCCCGGCCACGCAAAGATCGTCTCGGTGACGACGGCAAAGGCCAGCATGCTGCCAAGCTCCAGGCCGATCACTGTGATCAGCGGGATCAGGATGTTCTTGAAGACATGCACGAACACGATCCGCTTTTCAGAGAGACCCTTTGCACGGGCGAACTTGACGAAATCGAGCGGCATGGTTTCGCGGACACCGGTGCGCGTCAGGCGGATCACCAGCGACAGCTTGAAGAGCGAGAGATTGATCGCTGGCAAAATCAGGTGCTTCAGTCCGTCCAGCGTGAAAAGACTGGAATGGAGCCCCAGGAATTCGCCCGTCTGCCCGCGGCCCGTCGATGGCAGCCAGCCGAGCCAGACCGAGAAGATCATGATCAGCATCATGCCCTGCCAGAAGCTCGGCAGCGAGAAGCCGAAGATCGAGCCGGTCATGATAACTTCGTCAGTCGCCGAATTCGGCTTCAGGCCAGAGAGCAGACCAAGCGGAATTCCGACGACGAGCGCGAAGGCAAGGCCGACCAGGGTCAGTTCTAGCGTGGCCGGCAGGCGTTCGAAGATCAGGCTGATCGAGGGGCGGTTGAAAACGAAGGAGCGCCCGAGGTCGCCATGCAGGGCATTCCAGCCGAAGGTGAAGAACTGTTCCCAGAGCGGCTTGTCGAGGCCGAGCGAAGCGATGACCTGGGCGCGTTCGGCGGGGCTCGCATCCGGAGCGATCAGCATTTCGGCGGGATCGCCGATCGCGTAGATGCCAATGAAGACGATGACTGCGGTCACCAATAGGACGGCAATGCTCTGGAGGAAGCGACGGATAACGAAGACCGTCATAGCGTTCGCTCCCGCTTACATTTCGTCCGCCAAGGACAGGTCCATTTCATGAAACGACGTTCCCTTTTTCTGTTTGTTGATGACGACGATAACGACGCCGAAAAGATGCGCAATATTATGAGCAGAACGCATTGGCCTATGCATTTCCTGCGCATGCAAAGGTCAGCCGCCGGTTGGCCTTGTGCTCCCCATGAACTTGCCCATAGGATCGCGCCATGAATTTCCGACAGCTCGAAATCTTCAAGACGATCATGGACACCGGCTCCACCATGGCGGCAGCCGCGCAGCTTGGCCTTTCGCAATCAGCGATCAGCCGGCAACTTGCGTCGTTGGAAGAAGAGATCGGTCGTGAGCTTTTCCTGCGGGACAAGGGGCGCTTGATACCGCGCCCGGAAGCACATCTGCTCGTCGACGAAGTCGACGAGGTCGCCCAAAGTGTGTCGCGCCTACGCGTCAAGATCGGCGACGTGAAATCCGGCGTCTTCGGAGAGGCATTGGTCCGCGTCGCCTTTCCGCACAGCCTGTCGACCACCATGCTGCCGCCCCTCGTTGCGCGGTTCAAGGCGGATCATCCACGCGTGACGGTCGAAATCCTCAGCGGCCCTTATGACGCGATCGAACGGCTGGTGCATAATCGCGTTGCCGATCTTGGTTTCGTGCGCCTACCTGCTGAGAACTATTCCTTCGAAACGCGCCCGCTTTTTGCGAGCGGCACCACCTGCGTCATGCCGGCCAACCATTCGCTTACCAGCAAGGAGGCGGTCAACGTGAACGACCTTGCGCGCAACGATCTCATTCTGCTTGGTCGGCAACGGATCAACCGCAATGAACTCGAGCACGAATTGCGGCGCATGGTACCGTCCTATCGCTGCAGCCTCGAAGTCCATTCGGTGGAAACTGCATGCGCCTGCGCAGCTCAAGGGCTCGGGATTGCCATCGTTCCGACGCTGATTGCCGAATTCTTCCGCAGCGATGCGATCGTCATGCGTCCCTTCCTCTCGGACAAGGCGTCTGAATATGGCATCATCACTCTACCCGGTGCCCCGCTGTCCTGGCCAGCGGAGGCATTCATCGACATCTTGAAGAACGGCGGCGGCAGTTTCGCGTTGAACCGCCCCTGATTCCGGCTCAGCAGCAGCCACAGAATTGGCCTGCGATGTCCTCCCGTCTCTTCATGCGCTGCGCAGAACAGGGGCCTTGAGGGGATCCGAACCGCAGGCATCATATTTTCCGGCGCAATGCTGCGTCACTCTCGTGTCAGCCTTTCCAGGGTTGCGGTCAGCCTAGAAGCAACCTCTCTGCTTGCCCGGCTGAGCGGACGCTGGTGGCCGGTGACGAGCGTGACATGTCTGGTTATGAACGGGTTGCGGATGACGCTGCTTGCGAACATGCCCCGGGCCGTTTCATCGGCGATGGTGTGAGGCGCCTTCACCATGTAGCAGCCACAGTGGGCAGCCATGGCCTTCTGTCCGATGGTCGAGTCGATATCGGCAATGACATTGAGCGGCACCTTGAGACGCCGCGCGACGGAATCGACCATGATCCTCAGGCCGTTCGTTCTTGCCGGCAGGACGAGGTCGTAATCGGCAAGGCGCTCGAAGTCGATTTCCGGAGGGATATTCCAGCTTTCCAGCGGCCCGGCAAGGACCAGGCGCGATTCCAGCAGGAGAGAAGACGTCTTTTCACCTTCGCGATATTTGCTATAGGCGCCGATATCGATCGTCCCTTCGGCCAGCCAGCGTTCGATCTGATCGCTGAACCCTTCGTAAACCTGAAGGCGAATGCCGGGCAGGTCTCGCCGCAATTCGTTGACCAGAACCGGCACGACGGGTTCAACGAGAGACGTCGGCAGACCGAGCGACACGATACCGCTGGGCAGCCGGCTAAAGGCGCGCAGATCTTCGCTCGCCTGGTCGGCTTCTCGTAATAGAAACCGAGCCTTCGTAAGTGCTTCTTCACCGAGTTCCGAAAGCGAAACGCCCCTGCCTGTCCGGTAAAAAAGCGGGCCGTCCCATTCCGCTTCCAGCTCGCCGATGACGCGGCTTACCGTCGGTTGCGCAACGCCCGTCGATACGGCTGCCTTGCTGAAACTTCCAAGCTCTGCGGCCCGGACAAAAATCCTCAACTCGCCAAGTTCCATCGCAAGCCATCCGAAAAATGAATATCCGATATAGATAACATGCTGTGGACGGATGACAACAAGCCTGCTTACTTATTCGTTAAGCACATAGGAGGCCGCCGGTTCGCTGGCGGTGTGCATCGGAATACCAAGGGAGGAGAATAGAATGATTTCCAGAAGACATTTGGTCATTGGTGCCAGTAGCGGTCTTGTCGCGCTTCTGATGTCCAGCGCGGCTTGGGCGGAAACGAAGGTGGTTCGTTTCCTGCATAATGAGACCGATCCGCCGAGCATTGAATTCTTCAACAAAGCCATCAAGGAATTCGAAGCGCAGAATCCCGATATCAAAATCGAGATGGAAGCTGTTAGCACGGATGGCCGTCTTCAGAAGGTCCTCGCATCGATCAACACCAAGACGATGCCGGAAATTTTCAAGATCCTTCCCGAGGAGCGCTTCGAATTCGCGCGCAAGGGCTACCTGGTTCCGCTCGACGACATGGTCGATCAGATCGGCCGCAACGAATACGTTCCGGGATCTCTCGTCCCTGTTGAGGGCAAGGTCTACGACATTCCCTATACGCTCGGAAACTATGGCGTACTGTGGCAGCGCGACGATCTCATGAAGGCAAAGGATGTCGCCACGCCGAAGACCTGGGAAGATCTGAAGAGTGCTGCCGAAAAGCTTACAAGCGACGGCAATTTCGGCTTCATGTTCCCGGCCGGCAAGAACCGCATGACGGGCATCTTCCTGTCGCAAATGATCTGGAGCGCGGGCGGCACCTATTTCGACAAGGACCTCAACGTCACCTTCGACAACCCGGGCACCGTCAAGGCGCTGACCTTCCTGAAGGACATGGCGAAATTCTCACCGCAGGGTGTTGGGTCCTATTCTTACGGCGACATGATCAACGTCTATTTGACCGGTAAGATCGGTCTTGACGAATATGCGCCACGCCTGATTGCCAATGCGGCGTTGAACACTCCGGATCTTTTCAAGAACACCAGTGCCGCTCCGACACCCATCGGACCGAGCGGCGTGGGCGTGAAATTCGTGAACTCGAATAGCTTCGCGCTCTCGTCCGAGAAGGTTGGCGCCAAGAATGTCGACGCCGCGCGCAAGTTCCTCGAATTCATCGTCTCTGGCGATCGCCTCAAGGACTTTTCGCTGACGGTGCATCCGCATCTGATCCCGCCGCTGAAGAACGTGCAGGAAGAGGTGATCAAAGCAGGTTCGGCTGCAAGCCTCAGCGGGCGGGAAGATATTTCGCGGACCGCCTTCGACACATCGAATTCTCTGGACTTCGAATCCGAGGCCGGCGCGCAGTTCAAGGATGGCAAGGTCATCCGCTCCGGCGTGGTCAATCCCTACATCGGATCGATCGTTGCCCGCGACATCCCAGCTCAGGTCGTACAGCGCGTCGTGCTGCAGGGCGAGGATCCGGCTGAAGCTGCCAAATGGGGTCAGACCCGTATGGAAGCAATCGTCAAAGATCTGAAGAAATAACGGAATCCGGTCTGCGCGAAATGCGCGCAGACCTCTCATTCAGGAGAAATTCATGTCTCAGGAACACCCGGCAGCACCGGTGGTGTCGCTGCGCGAACGCGTCAAGTCGCCGCCTGCTCAGGCGATGGTGGATTCTTACTTCGGACCGGCGGTGGCCGCAGGCATCCGCTTCCAGTTCGAGCCAGAGATGCGCATCCATCTCGCCCATGCCGTCATGCTGGCCGAATGCGCCATTGTGGCCCGTGAGGACATCGCCCGGATCATCGCAGTCCTGCTCGACCTCAAGGCATCCGGTGTCCAGGCCCTGACGATCGACTATCAGCAGGAGGATCTATACTCCTACATCGAGCGCTATATCGTCGAGAAACTCGGGCCGGAGACCGGTGGGCGCCTGCATACGGGGCGCAGCCGCAACGATCTGCACACCACCTCCTGGCGTCTTGCGCTGCGCGCATCGCTGATCAAGCTGCTTGAGACGGTTGCCGCCGTGAGAGGCACATTGCTCCGTCTGGCCGAGGAGCATATCGAGACGGTGATGCCGGGCTATACGCATACGCAGCATGCCCAGCCGATTTCCCTCGGTTACTATCTTCTTTCGGCCGCCGATCTTGCCGAGCGCGACTACATTCGTATCCAGCATGCGCTGGAGTGCTGTGACCGCAGCCCACTAGGTTCGGGTGCACTTTCCACCACGGGCTTTCCGATCGATCGCGAAAGAACCGCTGGTCTGCTTGGCTTCGCGCGTCTTGCGGAGGTCGCCTATGACGCTGTTTCAATCCGCGACGATCTGCAGGAAGCCTCGGCCGCGCTCGCCATCCTCATGACGGGCATCTCACGCGTCGCAACGGATTTGCAGAGCTGGAACACGATGGAGTTCGGTATGATCGAGCTCGACGATGCCTATTCCAGCGTCAGCAGCATCATGCCGCAGAAGAAGAACCCGCAAGCGCTGGAGCATGTCAAAGCCGTTGCCGCGATGGCGACAGGTAACCTGACGACCGTTCTTGCGGCCTCGAAGAATACCGCCCTTGCCGACGTCAATGACGGCGTCTCGGCCGGAAACGCTCCAGCAATGGACATGATCGAGCGCGTCATCAAGGCGCTGACGGTGTTCGAAGGTGCGGTGCGTACCATGACGGTCAAGCCGGACAAGATGCTGCATCTTGCCGAGATAGGCTTTGGCACGGCGACAGAACTCGCTGACGTCATCGTTCGCGAAACCGGAATGTCTTTCCGCATGGCACATAACGTTGTCGGCCGGATTGTCCGGCAGACGATTGAAGCGCATCTTACGGCAATGGATATCACGTCCGCCGACATCGACGACGCTTCCGTCGCTCTCTTCGGTCACACCCTGGGGATTTCAGAAGACGAAGTCGCGAAGGCGCTGAAGCCTGGCGAAAATCTTCGCAGCCGTACGGTGACAGGCGGGCCTGCCCCGGCGCGCATGAACGAAATGATCGGCAGGAGAAAAGCAACACTTGATGCCGATCTTCGGCAAATAGCCGAGATTTCCGGGCGCATTGCCGCGGCGGAAAAGACGCTCATGGAGCAAGCGCACCGGCTCGCCGGCGATGCCGTTGCAAATTCCAATGCCGCGAACGCGAGAGAGAACAATGGCACGAGTTGAAATCAAGCAGGTCAGCAAAATCTTCACGGATCATACTGCCGTTTCAAATGTCGACCTGACGGTCAACGATGGCGAATTCCTCGTGCTTCTCGGACCCTCCGGATGCGGCAAGAGCACGCTTCTGCGCATGATTGCAGGCCTCGAGTTGCCAACCTATGGCGACATTTTCATCGGCGAGCGCCGGGCGACACGGCTGCAGCCGAAGGACCGCAATATCGCGATGGTTTTCCAGAACTATGCGCTCTATCCGCATTTGTCCGTCTACGACAACATCGCCTTTCCGCTCAACGTTCGCGGCGTCGACAAGAAGACGACGGACGACAAGGTCAAGTGGGCCGCAGAACTCGTTGGCTTGACGCGCATGCTGAAGCGGAAGCCGCGCCAGATGTCAGGCGGCGAGCGTCAGCGTGTGGCGCTTGCCCGCTCGCTGGTGCGTGATCCCGATGTCTTCCTGCTTGATGAACCGTTGTCGAACCTGGATGCCAAGCTTCGCCATTCGGCGCGCGAGGAATTGCGCCAGTTTCAGGACCGTGTGGGCGTCACCTCCATCTATGTGACCCATGACCAGGTCGAGGCGATGGGGCTTGGCGACCGCATCGTGGTCATGCAGGCGGGCACCATTCGCCAGATCGGCACGCCAGAAGAAATCTACCTCAATCCGGCGGACACGTTCGTCGCCACCTTCATGGGGTCGCCGCCCATGAACCTGGTCGTCACCGGGGACATGACGCTCGGCTTCAGGCCCGAGAACTTCCTGCCGAAGTCGCATTTCCCCGAAGCAAGCTCTGTTACCAGCGTCACCTTCAGAATTCACCGCGTCGAATATCTCGGTGGTGACCGCTTGCTTTACGGCAATATCGGCGGCGATCTTCCTGAAACGCCGGTCATTGCCCGTATCCCGTCCAGCATCCACTACACGCCGGTGCTGAACACCGACGTTGCCTTCGCCGTCGCCAACGAGGAGCTGCGACGCTTCGATACCGCAAGCGGCAAAGCGGTCGCGCAGACGGCAACTCTTCCCAAACGGAGGACCGCACATGGCTGACTCCAAGACAGCCCTTGCCGGTGACCGGCTGCTCGCCTACGCAACGCTCGCGCCGAGCGCCTTCCTGCTGCTCCTGCTTGCCGGCGTCCCGACGATCACCGTCTTCTTCACCTCCATGCAGGATGTGGGCATGGGTGACACCAGCGGGCCATTCGTTGGGCTTGAAAACTTTGCCTGGGCCCTGACCGAACCGACTTTTCTAACTGCGCTATGGAACACCTTCGTCTGGGTCTTCGGCAGCGTAGCACTCGAAATGCTCTTGGGGCTGGGACTGGCGCTTCTGCTTAACAAGAGCTTCCAGTTCCGCGGCGCTGCCCGCGCCGTCATTCTGGCACCCTACCTCGTCCCGACCGTCGTTGCCGTGCTTACGTGGCGCTACATGCTTCACGACATCGTCGGAATCATCAACGCCACCCTGATCGGCATCGGCCTGATCAGCCAGCCGCTGCTCTGGCTGAACAGTCAATCGCTGGCAATGGTCTCCGTCATCATGGTGGGGGTCTGGAAGTTCTTCCCCTTCGCGGTCATCGCGATCCTCGGCATCCTCCAGTCGATCCCGCAGGAGCAGTATGAGGCCGCCAAGATCGACGGGGCTTCGAGCTTCCAACAATTCTGGCGCATTACCCTGCCCTACGTGATGCCTGTCTTCCTGCTGACGACACTTCTCAGAACCATCTGGTCCTTCAACAAGTTCGAAATCATCTACCTGATGACGGGCGGCGGACCACTGGATGCAACGACGACGCTGCCGGTTCTCGTCTATCTCAAGGCATTCTCGGATTTCGAGTTCGGTCGTGCTGCCGCGATCGCGATCATCACGCTCGCCATCCTCTGCGTCCTGCTTGCGATCTACTTTTTCTTCATCAAGAGAGCGGAGGCACGCCAGTGACCGCCATCGTTCAAAGCGTCGACACGTCCGCTCCGCGCAATCGCGAAATGATGGACGTTCATTATCTCACCAGCAAGATCATGCTGTATCTCTTGGTGCTGACTGCAGTGACCGTGATCGGCTTCCCGCTGTTCTGGATGCTGATCTGCTCGTTCAAACCCGGCGGCGAACTTTACGCCACGCCTCCGACCTTTCTGCCGCATGAGTGGACGTTGCAGAATTATCGCGACCTCTTCGTGCAGACCAACTTCCTCACCTATTTTGCAAACAGCCTGATCGTTGCCTTTGGGGCAACATTCCTATCGCTGATTGTCGGCGGTCTCGGCGCCTACAGCCTCAGCCGTTTCAATTTCTTCGGCATCAGGGCTTTTTCGAGCGCGACGCTGATCTGCTACATGCTGCCCGAAGTACTGATCGTACTGCCGCTTTACATCTACGTGGTAAAGCTCGGCATGGCCGATACGTTGATTTCGCTGATCGTCGCCAATACGGCCTTCACGCTGCCGCTCGCGCTCTGGTTCATGCGATCCTATTTCAACGCCATTCCCGTGAGCCTCGAAGAGAGCGCCATGATCGACGGCTGCACGAGGCTCGGAGCGATGATGCGGGTCACGGTGCCGCTCGCACTTCCGGGCATCGTATCGGTCGGCGTCTTCAGCTTTAACCACGCCTGGAACGAGTTTCTCTTCGCCCTGGTCTTCATCTCCTCGGAGACGAACAAGACGCTGCCGCTTGGCCTCGCAACCTGGATCGGACAGGACAACATTTATTCGTGGGGCATGCTGCTTTCGGGGGCAGTGCTGGTGACTATCCCCGTCATCCTTTTCTACCTGCTCGTCCAAAGAAAACTCGTCGTCGGTCTGTCGGAAGGCGGCAGCAAGGGCGAATAGCTTTCATCGTCTAATCCAGAGGAAAAAATGAAGATCAAGAACGTGACGGTCATCGCCGTCGAGATCCCACTTGCCCGCAATTTCGGCGGCAGCCGCTACAACGTCACCAAGCGCTGCACGATCATCACGCGCATGGAGACTGATACAGGACTAATCAGCGAAATCTACAACGGTGACAATCGCGATCACATGCGCGACGTCGTCGAGATCATCGAAAAGGAACTGGTGCCGATGCTGATCGGTGAAGAGGTCTTCGCCGTCGAACGCCTCTGGAAGAAGATGTTCAAGGCGGCAGAGTGGAACCGCGACCGGAAGCTGGTGATGGAAGCGATCGCCTGCATGGACAGCGCCATCTGGGATTTGATCGGCAAGGCCACCGGCGTCAATGTCTGCCGCCTTCTCGGCGGCTATCGCCAGGAAATCCCGATCATCTGCATCGGCGGCTACTACGAGGAAGGCAAGACGCTGTCCGATCTAGGAAAGGAAATGGAGCGGCTGCGCGAAGCGGGTCTCGCCGGCTGCAAGGTCAAGGTTGGCGGTCTCTCGCCGGAAGAGGACGCCAAGCGCGTCGAGGCAGCCCGCAAGGGCGGCGGCGACGATTTTTGGATTGCTGTCGATGCTAACCGTGGCTGGTCGGCTTCCGAAGCCGTGACCTTTGCAAGGCTGATCGAGAAGTACAATATCGCGTGGTTCGAAGAGCCTTGCCACTGGTACGACGATGCTCGCATGATGGCGCAGGTAAGGCGCTCGACGAGCATTCCGATCGACGCCGGCCAGAGCGAGGTCAGCGCCGCAGGCGTCCGCCGCCTGATCGCCGAGGGTGCGGTCGATATCGTCAATTTTGATGCGTCAGAAGCCGGTGGCATTACGGAATGGCGTCGCGCGGCGGCTATGTGCGCGCTCTATGACCTGCGCGTCGGCCATCATGAGGAGTCGCAGATTGCTATGCATATGATCGCCGCAATCCCGCACGGGGTTTGCGTCGAATGCTTTGAGCCCGCGCGCGACCCGATCTGGGCCGGGCTGATCGCCAACAGGCCCAATCCCAGCAACGGCATCATTCAGGTTCCGCAAGGCCCCGGTTTCGGGATCGAGCTCGATTGGGACATGGTCAAGCGCTATCGCGTGAACTGACAATGACGACTGCCGCAATCATGATCCGTGCTGCGGATACGACGCGGCAACGCCAGGTGCGGACGGCAAAGCGCGTCAGGCTTGCCGCCGCATTCCTGCTGATGATGGTCTCGGGCCTTGTTTGGAACTCGTTCGGGCTGTTTCTCGTAGCACTTGAAGCCGAATTCCACTGGTCGCGGTCGTCGATTTCCGGCGCTTATGGTGCCTTCGCCCTTATCAACGCGGTTACCGCGCCTTTCTTCGGTTATCTCCTCGGCCGCTATGACAGCCGCAGGCTCCTAGCGGGCGCCTCGCTGTTGCTCGCCTTCGCGTTTATGCTGACAGCTGCCGTCAGTAGCATCACCCAATATTGGCTCGCCTTTGGACTACTTGCGGGGCTTGGCACGCATTGCACAAGTTCCTATGCAGTCTTTACGGTCCTTGCGGGCCGTTTTCGCGAACGTCCGGCGACTGCGATGGCTATAGCTGACGCCGGCTCGGGCCTTGCCGCATTTCTCGGCATCCCGGTCATCCACTTGCTGATTGTACATCTTGGCTGGCGCAGCGCATATTTTTCGATTGGAGTGGCGATCGCGCTTATCGGCTTTCCAATCCATCTGCTGCTGATGGATCGTATCAAGAAGGTCCGGCGGTCTCAGTCCGCGAAAGGGACCGGTGGGCTGCCGCTGTTCGTCTTCGCTGCTCTCATCATCAGCTATTTCTGCGGTTCTGCGGTCTATCATGGCCTCCTGACGCAGCAGATCGCGCTTTTCGATGAGCAGAACATCGGTGAAGACAATGCAGTCTGGCTGGCCGCGATCGCCGGTCTCGTCGTTTTCGCCTGGCGCCTGATATCAGGTTGGGTCTGCGACTTCTGGGGACCGGCAAGGACCATGCTCATTGCAGCTTTGGCTGCCGTCATCACTTTCCTGACACTGACGGTCGTCGTGAATTCCGGCAGCAGTGCGATGCTCTTCATCTACCCCCTGGTCCTCGGCGTCGCCTTTGGCGGCCAGCAGGTTCTGCTTGCGAATGGAGCTCGGCTGATCGTAAGTCTCACGGCATTGGCCGGTGTCCTCAGCCTCTGCCGCTTGGCGTCAGGCATGGGCATGGCAGGCGGTCCTTTGATTGCCAGTTTGCTCTATGACCTGACTGGCGGCTATGCGATTGCAATCGGCGCCCTGACCGTTCTCGCAATCGCACATTTCGCGAGCTTTGCTGCTCTTTCGGCACACAAAACCAAGGCAGGATAGGCAATCCGCTGTGGCGATGCGCGGTACGCCAGCCAGACCGCTAATTTTGGAGCCAGCGATCTTGAAGGAGGACGATAGGAGTGGCCCGTCAAGAAAGCTCTGAGCCTGCCTCGGCAGGTTGACCGGCAATTCGGGAGACCGATCCTTAGACCGGTCCCCACAAATGTCTCCTAAGGCGTCAGAAGTCCTGCACGATAGGACGGACCACGATTTCGTTGACATCGACGTCGGTTGGTTGCTCGACGGCGTATGCGATTGCTCGGGCAATTGAACTTGCCGGCATGGCAATCTTATAAAAATCATGCACCGCCGATTCAGCCGTTCCGGTTGTCGTGAATTTGAGCTCGCTGTCCACCGCTCCAGGCGCAACAGTCGTTACCCGCAACTTGGTACCAACTTCTTGCCGCAATCCCTCGGAAATGGCTCGCACGGCGAATTTGGTACCGGAATAGACTGTCCCGCCAGGTGCAAAGACCTTGATGCCGGCGATCGAAGTCAGATTGATGATATGACCGCTCTCCTGCTTCAGAAAAATCGGAAGCGCCGCAGCAATGCCGTAGAGGGTCCCTTTGATATTGACGTCGATCATGGCGTCCCATTCTTCGGTGTTAACCTCCGACATGGGGCGTATCGGCATGATGCCCGCATTGTTGACCAGAACGTCAAGCCTGCCAAAATCAGCTAGTACAGCGTTGACGACGGATTTCGCCTGATCCTTGTTCACAACATCCAGCACATATGCCCTTGCGGTTCCGCCAGCCTCGGTGATCGTCTGCACGACCGCGTCGAGTTTGTCCTTCCGGCGCGCCGCTACAGCGACTTTAGCCCCTTTGGAGGCCAGATGACGCGCCGTCTCTGCACCGATGCCGGAGCCACCACCAGTAATGAGCACAACTTTATCGTTGATACCGTTGTTCATAAACGCCTCCTTTTGGCGCTGTGCTATCTATGAGAATTGCTGACCTCTTCCTGCCAAGCTCATCCTCAATGAAATCTCCCGCCACGAGACATGACTGGCCTTGAACGAAGGTTCAATGCGAAAGATCGGGATTGGCTTTTGCAAAATTCACAGTCTCGGTGGCGGTTCACGGACGATCCGTCCTCCCGGGATTTATCGTCTTCATCTCCATTCGGGGAGCAATCTCCATGCAGTATGTGCGACGAATTGCTCTGACATAACCCACGTATCTTGCATCGTATGATTGCACAGCGACATGGTAACCTGTCAGACGATGATCGAGCCTTGGGGGGACCCGTCTGGCCGTTCTTCAAGGATGCGATGCAGTTGCGAAATGCGGATTAACAATGGAGCCGACCAGGCATGGAATGGGGCGATATACGGGTCTTTTTGGGGGTTGCCAGGGCGGGACAGATGGCCGGAGCGACGCGGACACTTGGTCTCGAACAATCGACGATCAGCCGGCGCATCGTGCGCTTGGAAGAAAAGATGGGCGTTTCGCTTTTCGAGCGGGCTGGCCGACGCTTGAGCTTGACGAGTGAGGGCTCAAAACTCCTCGCAGCGGCGGAGAGGCTGGAGTCGATCATAATTCGCGATGTCATGAGCCTCAGAGAGAGCAATCGGGAAATATCAGGACGAGTCCGCATCGGTACATCGGTCGGCTTTGGCGCACATTATCTGGCAGCCCGCCTTCCCCTGCTCGGGGAGATGTTTCCCGGACTGGAAATTGAACTCGTCGCACTGCCGAGAACGTTTTCACTCGGAATGCGCGATGTCGACATCGCCATTGTCATGGATCGACCAGAAACGGGCGACGTTCGGTTTAAAAAGCTTTCATCATACGTGCTTGCGGCCTACGCTCAGTGCGACTATTTCAACTCGAGAAAGCGCCCGTTGGTCATTGAGGACCTTCGAGACCACCGTTGGTGCGGCTACATCAACGAGTTACTGTATACGACCGAACTCGACATGATGACCTTCGGCGATGTTGTCATCACGCCGGATCTTCGAACGACGGAAGTAACCGCGCAGCTCGAGGCTGTGAGAAGCGGGGCCGTTATGGGAATTTTGCCTTGCTACATGGCCGATATCGATCCGTCGCTCGAAATGATTTTGCCAGACCTTGTCCGGCTGGAGCGCACATATTGGATGGTGGTGCATAGCGACCTTGCGGAATCCCCGCGTGTGAGGACAGTCTGGCAGGAGATAGAGCGCTGGGTTCATATGGACCGAGCCCTTTTCGTTCCGGAGCGACCTCGAGATTGAGAAAACAGAAACGGCGGGGGTGATGTCAGGTTAACCGGAGTTGACGTTGTTGGCTGCTAGTCGGCGGTCATGCTCCAGCCCAAAGTCAGTTACAAGCGTCATCGTTTCCCACCGTCTGTGATCGCCCATGCGGTCCGGCTCTACTTCCGATTTCCGCTGAGCCTGCGTCTGGTAGAAGAGATGCTGTTGGAGCGCGGTATCGTCGTTTCCTCTGAGACGATCCCTTGTTGGGCCGGGAAGTTCGGCCCAGACTATGCCGGCCGTTTACGTCGAAAACCGCCAGGCCCAAGCGATGTCTGGCATCTGGACGAAGTGGTCGTGACGATTGGCGGGAGGAGACATTGGCTCTGGCGTCGCCTCACCCGCGAGCGGTGTCACGATCGGTGAACACCCGGTAAAGGCAGTTAGTTTTTTGTAAGCGTCTGGAGATCATTGGCAAGCGATCGAGTGTACCGGGTTTCCGTAAGCGGAGGGTTGTCATCTTCCGGTTTGACCGCAGATCAAAATTGAGGAGAGTTGGTCAAGACGAATTATCTCGAGCCCGATCGACCGATATCTCCGTATGCCGCCCTCCTGTACCACCATTTCGTGCCCACCGGTGATAAGGCTTTACGCTGGTGCATTGGAGGAAATGTGCTACGCTTTGCGATAACAACGCGTTAGAAAATGCAATCATGATCTGGGAGGATTCATGGTCGAGATATTTTCGAAGCGGGATGGACCTCGGCGCGAGGACGTCCAGATCAGGCGCTTCATCGAACAGAATCGTGGCGTGATCACCAAGCTTGCCGACCATCTGAGCAATGGCCGTTATTCCCTGTCCCAAAAGCCGCGCGAGCTCCCGCAGCCGGATGGGCTCATCATCAACATCGGCAATACCCCGGCCGTTGAATCCGTACCTGAGCCACGGATCAGGGCGACGCCCAATGGCCGCGTGATTGCCGTCGATGTAAATTCGGGGCGCCAACTTCAGCATTTCGGCGACATCCGCGAGACCCCCAGCGGCAAGATCTTCACCCTGGCCGTTAAGGGTAATGGCTATATCGCGCCGCTTGACGATGCGACCACCGAGGCACTTGTCGACATGGACGGCGTAGTAATTGGGACATCCTATGACGTGGAAGAACTTACGGCCGATATCGGCCGCCGTATCGACATGGTCCCGGAAACCTGATCTCCCCATTTTCGGCAAGGCCGCGGCCGCTGGCGAGCGCCGAATTTTTCTCGATGCTCAATCTGTGAGAGCTCCATGAAGCGGAATTCACATGGCATAAACGAAATTGACCCGGAACGAGTACCCCACATCTCCGCTCTCATGCCGAGCGGCGCTCTGCTGCGCTCCGATTATGATGAAGTCGGTGTTACCAAGGCTTGGGAAAGACTTCTGGAGGGCAAAAATGAAACCAAGCGCAATACACTGCCGGTGCGCTCTACAATTCACGATTCCTGGTATCGCTGCGCCGAGGGGGGCATCAATTCCCAACGCAATGAGGCACCCATCGAGACCGATCGCGATGCCGTTGAGGCGCTGACACGCGGCAGCTCCGAACTGATGGAGGCCGCAACGCGTCCATTTTCGATGATCGGCCGAATGCTGGACGGAACCGGCGCCATGCTCGCCCTCGCCGACAGTGATGGTGTCCTGATCAATGTCATTGGCGACAAGAGGACCATCTTCGACGGCATGAACATCCACCTCGGCGTTGGGGGCAAGTGGACCGAAGACGTCGTCGGCACCAATGGTATCGGGACTGCTCTTTGGACCGGCGAGCCGGTCTTCGTTCACGCGGCCGAACACTTCTGCGCCGGCATCAAGAGCTGGACCTGCGCTGGCGCGCCGATCCGGGATCCCTTCGACGGCAAGATCATTGGCGTTGTCGATCTTTCGGGACACCCCGATATCTTCCGCCTCCACAACATCGCACTCGTTGCCGCCGCGGCACGCGAGATAGAGAGAGCGCTCGCCGACTCGCAGACGGCTGAACGAATGCGGCTGCTGGAGGCCTTCATCGCCTCCGCGAACAACTATCACGCCAGCGATGGTCTGCTGATCATCGATCGGCAAGGCCGGGCAATCTACCACAACAACGTACCGTTGCCGGAAGGGCGGCGGCTCGGCGAAACCGTTCGTCAGGGCGGCGCGAACTGTTGGTCGCCGGAGCTGACGGGCTCCGGCTTTTTGGACACCGTCGCCACCAGCCTTCCTGAAACAATGCGCAATTGCGATGTTTGTCCGCTCGAACTGGACGGTGATATTCGCGGCGCCGCTCTGGTGTTCCCGAAAAATGCCGGCGGTCGAACTGTGTCGATCGTCAGTCGCGCGTCCGATCTGTTGAAGGAAGCATGCGCCCAGATCGTCGGTGAAAGCGAAGCCCTTTGCACGGCCGTCGATATAGCCTGCCGGGTCGCGGAAACGGAGGACGTGACGTCGCTACTGATCGAAGGGGAGACTGGCGTCGGCAAGGAACTGTTCGCGCGTCTCATCCATGCCGGCAGCCGAAAATCCGCCGGCAGTCCCTTCATCGCACTCAATTGCGGCGCTGTGACGAAGGAACTCTTCGGCAGCGAATTGTTCGGCCACGTGCCCGGCGCCTTCACCGGGGCTTCGCGCGACGGTAAGGCCGGTGTCTTTGAACTGGCAAATGGCGGCGTCCTCAGTCTCGACGAAATCGGTGAAATGCCGCTGGATATCCAGCCGTTCCTGCTGCGCGTGTTAGAAGAGCGCGTAGTTCACCGCCTTGGGGACAGCCGTGCGCGATCTGTCGACGTCAGGCTCGTCGCCTCGACTAACCGCGATCTCAAACAGGAGGTAGCCGCTGGTCGTTTCCGCCGCGATCTTTTCTATCGCGTCAGCGCCGTTTCGATCGAGGTCCCTCCGCTGAGGGACCGTGGTGATGACTGTCTGCTGCTGCTCGATCACTTTAATCGCATCATGGCCAATCGAAGAGGCGTGTCCTCGCTCCGTTTCACCAACGAGGTGCTTGATGCGATCGTCGCCTACCGTTGGCCCGGCAATGTACGGGAACTGCGAAATCTCGTAGAGCGGCTGCATCTCTTTGCCGGCAACCGCCTGGTCTGCATTGACGACCTACCTGCCGAGATGGCTGAACATTGGCAGGTTGGCAGTGACCCCATGGAGGCAGAAGATTATGTCCTCAGTTTTGCCGAGGCAGAGCGCCATGCAATCATTGCGGCGCTGGCGGCAGAGCGTGGTAATCTGAGCAAGGTTGCACTTCGGCTCGGAATATCGCGACCGACCCTTTACCGGAAAATGGACCAGTTCGGGATCAAGCGCAGCTATGCCTGAAAAGGTGCGCCGGCATTGCATGGGCAATGCCGGCCGCTCCGGAACACGAGGAAGTCCGGGCGCAATGGGAAGCACGCGCCCGGACGCCGTCTTACCGGGCGAGATCGAAGCGATCGGCGTTCATGACCTTGTTCCAGGCCAAGGCGAAGTCCTTGACGAACTTCGCCTTGGCATCGGACTGGCCATAGACTTCGGCGATGGCGCGAAGCTGCGAATGCGAGCCGAAGATCAAGTCGACACGGGTGCCGGTCCACTTCAGTTCGTTCGTCTTGCGGTCGCGTCCTTCGTAGACGCCGTCCTTGCCGGCAAGCGGTGCCCACTTCGTGCCCATATCGAGCAGGTTCACGAAGAAATCGTTGGTCAGCGTTTCCGGCCGCGAGGTGAAGACCCCATGTTCCGGAGCGCCCGCCTTCAGCACGCGCAGGCCGCCGATGAGGACGGTCATCTCAGGTGCAGACAGCGTCAGCAGCTGTGCCCGGTCGACGAGAGCCTCTTCGGCCCGCATGAACTGCCTGCGCTTGCCGTTGACATAGTTGCGGAACGCGTCGGCGCGCAGCTCAAGCGCAGCGAAGGACGCTGCGTCGGTCTGCGCGTCGGACGCATCCATGCGGCCCGGCGTGACCGAAACGTTGACCGTCTGGCCCGCGGCCTTTGCCGCCTTTTCGACACCGGCCGCACCGGCCAGAACGATCAGGTCGGCCAGCGATATCTTCTTGCCACCAGTCTGGGCAGCGTTGAAGTCCTTCTGGATGCGTTCGAGAATGCCGAGAACCTTGGCGAGCTGCGCCGGCTGGTTGGCTTCCCAATCCTTCTGTGGAGCAAGACGGACACGCGCACCATTGGCGCCGCCGTGCTTGTCCGAGCCGCGGAAGCTGGAGGCAGACGCCCAGGCGGTGGAAACGAGTTCCTGCACGGAAAGACCGGTCGCGAGCACTTTTTCCTTCAGACCCGCGATGTCGGCGTCGTTGACGAGCTTGTGGTCGACTTCAGGGATCACGTCCTGCCAGATCAGGTCTTCAGCCGGAACTTCCGCTCCGAGATAGCGGACCTTCGGACCCATGTCGCGGTGGGTCAGCTTGAACCAGGCGCGGGCGAAGGCGTCGGCGAACTCAGCCGGTTTTTCGAGGAAGCGGCGAGAGATCTTCTCGTAGATCGGATCGAAGCGCAGCGCCAGGTCGCTGGTCAGCATGGTCGGACGATGCTTCTTCGACGCATCGAAGGCATCGGGAACGGACGCCTCAGCGTCCTTCGCCACCCACTGCTTGGCGCCAGCCGGGCTTGTGGTCAGCTCCCATTCGAAACCGAACAGGTTTTCGAAGAAGTAGTTGCTCCACTGCGTCGGCGTCTGCGTCCAGGTGACTTCAAGCCCGCTGCCGATCGTGTCGCCGGCGCTGCCTTTGCCGAACGAACTCTTCCAGCCGAGGCCCTGGTCTTCGATCGCGCCGCCTTCAGGCTCGGAGCCGACGAAGGACGGGTCACCGGCGCCGTGGGTCTTGCCGAAGGTGTGGCCGCCGGCGATCAGCGCGACGGTTTCCTCGTCGTTCATCGCCATGCGGGCGAAGGTTTCGCGGATGTCGCGGGCCGAGGCGAGCGGATTCGGATTGCCGTTCGGGCCTTCCGGGTTGACGTAGATGAGGCCCATCTGCACGGCACCGAGCGGCTCTGCGAGTTCGCGCTCGCCGCTGTAGCGCTCGTCGCCGAGCCAGGTGCCCTCGGGACCCCAATAGAGTTCTTCCGGCTCCCAGACATCGGCGCGGCCGCCGGCGAATCCGAAGGTCTTGAAACCCATCGACTCGAGTGCAACGTTGCCGGTGAGGATCAAAAGGTCGGCCCATGAAATGCTGTTGCCGTATTTCTGCTTGATCGGCCAGAGAAGGCGGCGGGCCTTGTCGAGGTTGACGTTGTCAGGCCAGCTATTCAGTGGTGCGAAGCGCTGCTGACCCTGGCCGGCGCCACCGCGGCCGTCCGTGATGCGGTAGGTGCCGGCGCTGTGCCATGCCATGCGGATAAAGAGACCGCCGTAATGGCCGAAATCTGCCGGCCACCATTCCTGCGAGTCGGTCATCAGCGCATGAAGGTCCTTCTTCAGCGCATCGAGATCGAGCTTCTTGAATTCCTCGGCATAATTGAACGCTTCGCCCATCGGATCGGAGCGGACATTGTGGCCGTGCAGAACCTGCACGTCGAGCCGGTTCGGCCACCAGTCGCGGTTGGCCGGGCGATTTGCGGCATTGCCGTGCGGCACGGGACACTTGCTTACGCTATCAGTTTTCTGGTCCATTACGTTTTCCTTGTCGTTTCGGAAAGCTGCCCTTCGAAAGGCATCGCCGGCGGCAGATCGCCGCCGGCAATCAATCCCGGTTAGGGTCGCCCCAGTCGCTCTGCCCCGCCGCCCAGAGCCGGTCCGGCGGTCGGATCGAGCTCGTCTTCGGCGAGGTCGCCGATCAGCGTCTCCGTCGTCAGGATAAGCTTCGCCACCGATGCCGCGTTGCGCAATGCCGTGTAGGTGACGCGCACCGGATCGATGATGCCGGCTTCAATCATGTTCTGGTACTTGCCGGTCGAGGCGTTATAACCATAGCCGCCATTCACGCGGGTAACCTCCTCGACGACCGCTGCCGGATCGGCACCGGCATTGACGGCAATTCGCGAAAGTGGCCGCGTCAGCACGGACCTGACGAGGCGCACTCCTTCCGCCACATCGCCGCTGACCGTCTGCAGGACGTGATCCAGAACCGGCGCGACCTGGGCGAGCGCCGAGCCGCCGCCGGCGACGACACCCTCTTCCACCGCGGCGCGCACGGCATGCAGGGAATCCTCGATGAGCTGGATCGTGCGTTTCTGCTCGACGGGCGTGACCCCGCCGGCATAGATCACGGCCGTACCGCCGGAAAGCTTGGCAAGCCGCTCGCGCAGCTTGTCCTGCTCGATATTGGGCGGCGCGATCTCGTATTGACGCTGAACTTGCGCCCGCCGTGCGGCGATCGCCGCCGGATCGCCGCCGCCGCGGACGATCGTGGTGTAGGTGGAAGTGGTTCTCACCCGTTCGGTCGAACCGAGATCGTCGGAGGTTATGTCCTCCAGCCTGCCGCCGAGGTCACGGGCAATCACCCGGCCGCCGGTCAGAATCGCCAGATCCTCCATCAGCGCCTTTCGCCAATGGCCGTATTCCGGGGGGTGTATGACCAGATATTTGCCGGAGCCCTCTTTGCCGAGCAATGCCACAACGGCCTCCGGCGACATCTCTTCGGCAAGGATCAGCAGGGGCCGGCCCGCCGCGTCGGCGATGCGGCGAGCTGCGTCGAGGGAGGATGGATCCTTGATCTTGAGATCGGTCATCAGGATGAGGGGATGTTCGAGAACGGCCTCCATCTTGTCCTTATCGGTGACCATGTGATGCGAGAGGTAACCGCGGTCGAACAACATTCCCTCGGCGACATCCAGCGTGGTCTCCGTCGTCACGCTGAAATCGGTGGTGATGACGCCCTCCGTTCCCACCCGTTCATAGGCCTCTGCGACGAGCGCGCCGAGCTTCGGATCGGTGGCGGCGATATTGGCGACCGCCGACAGAACGCCATTGCCGTTGACCGGCCTGGCCCTGCTCCTCAGCGCCTCTACGATCTTCTCCACCGCGAGATCGATGCCCTTGCAGAGGTCGACGGATTTGGCGCCTTGCTCATTGGCCGCGATCCCCTCCTGCACCAGCGCATTGGCCAGCACGATGGCCGTCGTCGTGCCGTCGCCGGCAATATCGTTCGTCTGCATTGAGACTTCGCGGACCACTTGCGCGCCCATGTTCTCAAAACGATCGGAGAGCTCGATCTCCGAGGCGATGCTGACGCCGTCGCGCGTGACCAGCGGCGTGCCGATCGGACGGTCGATCATGGCATTCATTCCCCGGGGGCCGAGAGTGGGCTCGACCGCAGCGGCGAGCCGCCCGACGCCGCGCGCAAGCGCGCGCCGAGCTTCGGAATTGTGTAGCATCAGTTTTGGCATGACTCCTCCTCCTTCCGCCTGAACGGCGGTTCGTTGCGTGGGATCTTTCCCTGCAGGCTGTCGTCTTAATGATCGGTCGCGTGAGGCGGTATGGCGGGAGACGGAACGCGCCCGACGATGAAGTCGACCAAGGTCGGCTCGCCGTCGATCCTTTCCATCTCCTTGTATCGCGTCTGCTTCAGCCCACGACAGAGCGCGCCGTTGAACTCCATGTTGATGCGCACGCTGCGGAGGTGGGCGAGATGAGTCGCCAATGCATCCACTTCGACCGGCGTGCCCTCCCAATCGACGATCACCCTGGCATTCGCACGCAAGCCGGGCCGGCGCGCGAGCAGAGACTCGCGATAGCGGAGCCTGCGCTTGGCCGTATCGTTCTCTCCTCTAGGCAGAGCATCCAGATCGATGAGCGTCATGCCGACGATCGCCCCATCGGAAAGTCCGGCAGCCCGGAGGTCGAGGATCACTGCCTCCTGCCGCCGCTTGAAAGCCTTGAGACGAAACTTCTCGCGCAACGCTTCCAGATCGACCTTTTCGGCTAATGTGCCGAAAATCTCCCCGAAGCTCTTGCCGTCTGCAATCCCCTGGTTCACTTCCTCCGCGAACATGTGGTCATGCAGTGCAATGCGGAAGCGCGGCGACCATGACAGCGCCTCGAGCGCCGCCCGCATGTCCTCCAGCATCAGGAACGCGAAATTGGGCGAGCACCAATAGGTTGGCAGGCGAAAGTCGACTTCGACGTCGCCATTGTCGGCGATCCCAACCTGCTCGATGAAACCCATCTCCGTGACCGGTTCATCCAATTCCGGGTCGTTCACCTGCTCCAACCGCCGCCAGAGCTCCCTCTGGCGGCTTTCATTCAGACCGGTGGCGCTCATCGGCTCACTCCGCGGCAACGCTGAATGGCGATCCGGCAAGCGCTTTCTTCTTCGCGGCGATGTCGATGCCGTAGAGGCGTGCCGCATTCAGGCCGAGGATCTTCTCCTTGATCTCCAGCGTCAGATCGACGCCGCGTTCCTGCTTGATATCCTCGGGCAATTCGAACGCCCAGAACTTCTCAACCAGCCAGCGCGGCGTCCAGATCGCGTAGTCGGACCCAAACAGGATTTTCTCGGGACCGACCCAGAACAGCAGTTCGGAAATCACCTCGGCGAAATAGCGTGGCCGCGAATGGATGAACGGCAGGGCCACGGCAAGCCCGCCATAGACATTGGTCTCCTGGACGCCAATCCAACAGAAGTCGTCGAGGCGCGGCAGGCCGCAATGCTCGACGATCCAGTTGAGGTTTTGGAAGTCTGTCGCGGCATAGTCGACGTCATGGACGTCGAAGGCATCCTTGTTGAGCGGAATGATCGTCGGGCCCTTGTGGACATGGATGTTCTTGATGCCGAGCTTCTCGCAGAGCTCGAAGCAGCGATAGGCGTCGGGATCGTTGAGCCTCCAGCCCTTGGAGGCGCCGTTCCATTCGGCCGTGTACATCTTCACGCCCTGAATGTCGTAGGTCTCCTTCATGTAGTGAATGTATTCGATGGCCTTCTCGCCATCTCGCGGATCGAAGGAGCCATTGACGATGAAGCGTTCCGGATAGCGCTTGGCCATCTCGGCATTGCGCTCGATCGTGTTGAAGCCGTTCTTGTAGAAATCCTTCAGATAGGTCGACTGGACGATCGCCACGTCGTCGGGACCATCGATGAACAGATCCCGGTAGAGGTCGTCGGCGCTGTATTTCTCGAACTTGCTCTTCTCCCAAAGCTGCTCCTTGGGGCTGAGCGCAGTGTGGTAGGCATAGAAGCATTCGACGAACTGCTTGCCGTGAATGTTTCGCTGGTTTTCCGGGCTTCCGTCCCAGAAATGCGTATGGCCGTCGACGATGAAAATCTCTTTGCCTTCGGGTGTGACGTACATGGTTTTCTCCTCCAAACCTGTCTTGTTTCGAGGAGGCGCGCCCTTGAAGGGCACGCCTCCAATCGCCGTTCGGGATGTCAGATGTATTCGAACACCTCATCCATATCGCCGAAGAGGATCACGGTGTTGTCGTCGATACGGACCATGCGGCCATAGTGCGTGGACGTGTTGACCTCGAAGATTTCAGCGGTCATCTCCCGTCCGAGATATTCGCTGATCTCATCCATCTTGAAGATCAGCTTGCCATCGCCGTCGATGCGGATCATGGCAGGCTGGTAAGTGACGATCACACCGGGCTTCTTGCTCATGAATTCGGCAATGGCGCGCGCTTCGACGGAGTCGTTCATGGTGACGCCACACTGGTGGGAAATCGTCTGCTCGAAGGTGATATCCTTCATGGACTTGAAGATGTTGTCGTGCGAGTTGTCGCGTGCAACGGTTGACATGGAAAACACTCCTCCGATTAGCGCTTGAGATCGAGTTCGCCGAGAATCTTGCCGAGGCGTTCCTGGCTCTGGGCCTGGACGTCGGCGAAGGAAACCGGCTTGGAATGCGGCATCGACCAGATCGGCTGAAGCCCCTGCGCGGCTTTTTCAGCCAAGGCCCCATGCTTGGCGAGCCAGCCCTGGACGATCTTCCTGTTGAAGTCGCCGTAGGAATCGTCGTTGGCGAGCAGGTAGATCAAGTCGATCGCGTTGGCGAGATTGCGCTCGTAGTCTGCCTCGGCCGCGGAGACTACCGGCGGCGTGACGAAATCGTGGTTGGCGGCGGCTACCTGCATCAGGAAACCCGAGCGGAACAGTTCGCCTACCAACGGCTCGAACACGATGTTGATCGCGAAATACTGCTCGAGATAGTCGGTCGCGCCCATGATGGTCTCGATCGCCTCGCGGGTGGGCTGCCAGATGCCGTCCTCGAGCCAGGTCTTCTTGCCGAGCTCATCGTCCCAGCCCGGAATGTCCATGCCGATCTCTGCGAGATAGAGGGTGATGTCCTGCGCGAGGCGGAGCTTGTAGGAGGAGTTGGTGAGCGTGGCGTTGTTGATCATCTGGGTGTAGCCGTAGCGCTGCGCCTGCATCAGCGAGGTGCCGAGGCCGAACTCCACATGCTTCCAGGCTCCGAGATGCGCCTGCAGGATCTTGGCCCAGGCCTTGTCGAAGGTCTTCGGCGCGCCGGCGCGGCGAGCATTGGCGATGACGCTCTGCACCATGGTCTCGATCTTCGATTGCCGCTGGTAATGGGTTCGCTCCCACTCCTGGTCAGGCGCGCGGAAGGCATGCCAGTTGGAGCTTCTGACGGCGGTGTTGTCCTTGACATAGGCGCCCTTGCCATTGGCAAAGGAGATGATCCAGTTCTGGATCAGGTAGCGCTCGGGATCCGGCTGAACGTCGACGGTGACGTCCTCGTAATGCGTGGCACGCTGGCCCTTCGGCTCGAAATAGCGGTATCTGCGGCTGTCGGAATCGGCGAATATCGCCGCTCCGGCGGCCCCTGATCCGACTGAACTTGATAATGCTGGCATAGTTCTCGCTCCCTTGTTGCGTTGCGGTGTTGCTGTCCGATCTTCGTCCAGCTCTAGTGACCCGGAGCTCCTCCGGACGAAGTCGTGAATTTGTCAAAGAAGATGCGTTCGGATTCGAAGCCGTTCATGAAAAGAACCGGCTGCAGCGCGTCGATCATGACCGGTGGGCCGCAGGCATAGACATCGCCTTCACCGTCGATCCCGAGCTCCTTGAGCCTGGCGTCGACCGCCTGGTGGACGAAGCCGCGTTCGCCCGACCAATCGTTGGTTTCGTCGGCGTGCGACAGCACCGGTATGAAGGTCACTTCCGGATGGCGATCGACGAGCGCGGCGATCTGGTCGAGATAGAAGAGGTCGTCCGGCGTCCTCGCCCCATAGAAGAAATAGACGGACCGGGATTCCCCGCTCAGCAGATGATCGTTGAGGATCGACCAGACCGGCGACATGCCGGAGCCGGCGCCGACCAGCACTAGGGGTCCTTCACGTTCTTCCCGTCGGAAGCAGGTGCCGTAAGGTCCGACGACGGTGACGTCTGCTCCGACGCGGATTCCTCCTGAATCGAGCTCGCCGGAGAATTTTCCTTGCGGGTATTTCTTGATGATGAAGGAGAGTTTCTGGGTTTCGCGCGGCGTATTTGCCATGGAGAACGAGCGTGTAATCGTCTCCCCTTTTTCCGTGGTGACCGTGATGTCGACATATTGCCCCGCCCAGAACTTCATCGGGGAACCCAGTTCGATTTCAATGCCTCTGATATCGTGGGTGAGCTTCTGGATATTGGAAATGCGACCCTTGAAGCTCTTTACGGCGATCGATTTCGACAGCACCTCCTCGTCGTAGTTGAGAAGCTCGACCTCCATATCCGAGTAGGCCATGGAGCGGCACAGCAGTATGTGACCGGAATCCTTTTCCATGTCGTTCAGTGCGAAGGTCGAATATTTGAGCATGTCGACTTCGCCGTCGAGCAGGACGCATTTGCAGGCGGAACATTGTCCTTCCTTGCAGCCATGCGGCAGTGCGATGCCCTGTCGGAATGCGGCGTTCAGGACCGTCTCGCCGTTCTCGACCTCGAACTCCACGCCGACCGGCTCCAGCCGCACCTTATGGGCGGCCACATGCACTTTTTGGGCGTCAGCCATATCAAAAAATCTCCCAAATCCGACCGTTCCCCGGAGGGAGCGGTCTCTTCCCGGATGCCGCGAAGGCCGGCGAACGGCCTTCGCGCGTTGTCATGCGCTCAGTTGCAAGGATTGATGGTGAAGCCGGCGCGGTATTCGGCGATGTGCTTTTCCCGCTCCGCCGGCGACATTTCACGCAGCAGCGTCAGCGGCGACAGCAGCGTGTGGCCGCGGACGTCGTCGAGCGTCCACATGTCCTTGGAGTCGAAGCGCAGGTGCGGCTGCGGCACCAGCGTCTTGCCGTCGGAGCGAACGAAGTTCAGGTCCTTGATCGCGTCGGCAAGATCCCAGCCGTGGTAGAGCGTCTCCCACTCGCGCTTGCCGCTGAAGCGGCCCATCGCGGGCGTCGGCCGGCCCTGATATTCGTCTGCGAATGCCTCGACGGCGGTCCAGCGGTCGAGCTCATGGGCGAAGGTGTGCAGCTCGCCGTCGATCTCGTCGACCACCATGTCCTCGCGGATCAGGCAGGGAACGAGGCAGCTCCAGCAGCGATGCGGATAAACGTAGCCGACATCCTCGTTAAAGGTGATGATCGTTTCGCCTGGGCGGCTCAGCTTGTCGTACCACCGCCAGAACTCGCCGAACTGGGCATACCAGCCCGGATACTTGTGCTCGAACCATTCGAAGTCGGCTTCGCGCTGGGCCTCGATGCGCCAGAAGTTGACCGGCCAACCGACCGCGAAGAACTGCGCGACCTTGTGGACGTAGTGCTTCTTGGTGATGCGGTTCCAGGCTTCATGCACGTCGTCGTGGTGGATCTTGATGCCGTATTTTTCGAGCGGCAGCATGTAGGTGCGATAGTAGTCCTCGAAGATCCAGCGATGCCACATCTCCGCGTAGGACTCCTTGTTCTTGTCGCGGTTCGTGGTGCCGTATTCGATGAAGGTGCCGATGGCCGCATCGACGATGGCGTGGTTCTGCCAGAAGGCGTAGCGCAGGTCGCGCTCCAGAAGCAGGTGGTTTTCCGGCTCCTTCAGTGCCGCCATCAGCAGCGAATGGCCGTTGCCGATATGCCGGCTTTCGTCGGACTGCACCGACAGGAACACGGTCGGCAGGGCATAGTCGCCGTTGCGGGCGGCCTCTGACGGCATTGCGACGAAGAGCGTGTTGGTGAACGCGGTCTCCGCAACCACGGTCAGGTACAGGCAGGCCGAGGTCATCACGTCGCCGGTGATGAAGCCCTCACCGAACTGGCGGCCGATCGTCGTGGCGTAGCACTTGCCGAAGGCTTCCTCGGTGATGTCGAAGCCGGCCGGATCGATGTAGTTCTCCATGTACCATTTTTTCAGGTTCATCTGGATGGTCGAATGGCGGAACTCGTCGACCATCTGCATGGTGAAGCCGGTGCGAAGGTCTTCACCCGGAGCGA